>JBBIID010000064.1:0-11112 GCA_037446675.1 Paludibacter sp. | reverse complement strand
ACAAAGAGCAAGTAATTTTTGATAAACTATCCAGACATTGTTTTGTTTCAAAAAATAAAATATCTCTTGTATATGAGGGATCATTTTTGATATAGCCAGATAATCGTAACTCCCGAATGCATTCTGGTTATGGTCCACATGATGATAAAATGCTTCCGGCAAAAATGCTGTATTTTTCGCGTAAAAGTGCACCTTAATTCCAAAAATAACATCTTCTATAGTTACTATTCTATTATCAGGAAAAAGAATATTATTATTTATCAGAAATTCATTTTTGTAGATTTTGTTATAAATGGCATTTGCATTACTGAAAGATTCAGCATTTTTTTGAGCTCTCGCTCCACTAACTAACGAAACAAATAGATTTCGATTAAACTTAACATCCGGAATCCCGACAGGGAAACTATAATAGTCTTGCCCTTTCGAAGATTCATTATATAAATTACTTATAACAACATCCGCATCTTTCTTTTTTGCAGAATTATATAGACTTTCAAACATATGCAGATCACAATAATCGTCATGATCTGAAAAGCCAATATATTCACCTTTCGCGATTTTAATTCCTTCGTTTCTGGAACGACCTATATGTAAACTGGTTTTATTTCGTACTAATTGAATACGACTATCTTTTTCTGCATATTGTTCACAAATTCTGTCGCTTCCATCAGTTGGACAATCTAAAACTAAAATAATTTCAATTTCTCTCAGTGTCTGGGATATCAAAGAATCCAAACATGAAATTAAATACTTCCCAGCATTGTGTACAGGAACTATAATACTGATTTTTATCATAGGCGTATGTCAGAGAATAACTCTCTCGAACGGGATATCGTTAATCTTAGAAGCATAAAGAGGAAAGTCACTTGGATACATATCACCGGCAACTATATTATAAACCTTGTCTGCTTTTGAAAGGAGTAGAAAATCTATAAACGGCTTGCTGTACAATTCTTTATTTTCTTCATCTACACAATCAATATGTACCGTTCTTTCCGGAAAAACTTTAATTCCATCATAATCTGACATTTGAGTTACAAATGTTATACTATCGGAAACAACGAGAACCGGTTTATTTTCAGTCTCCTTCAATCTCAAAATAGCTTCAGTACATCGTTTTATTAGCGATTCTTGTTCGTTTTTAGGTAACGGAATTCGATCATATTCTTTAAAATCGCCTAATAATGACATAAATCTCAGTTGACAGGCAATATATGGCAGCCCGATTTCATCAAGAAAATATTTCAATCTATCTGACAAGAACGGAGTCAGCTTAAATAGCTCATTAAAAAGATCGCCCCATTTATAGGTCTGATTGTAATAACCGTTTATTTCATCCAGATAATCCCTGTTAATGTAAGAATGAATCTGTTTTTTTGTTTTTAAAGACAACAACCTGTTTGCCGGTTCTCCGTGCAGAATTAAAACCCGAGTATCAAAAATACTCTGAGATCTTTCACCATTCGAAACTTCCCAGTTATATGTATTCGATGTAAAAAAAGCATTCAATTGAAAAGGATGGGTGAAATCACATTTAAAACTTCGTCCGGTTGCTTTACTATATGCAAAAAGCGATATAATTCCCTTTAATCTGTCAGTGAGTCCCATTCCGCCACGTCTTCCATCAAATACGGCTATAACAGTTTTTTTCTTAGCATTTTTAGATGTTCTCAGTCCGTAATACCGGAATAGAAGTATTTTCTCCTTTATGAGATGAACAAATACTTTCTTAAATTCGGCTATTGTATTTTCCATATTTTATCAGAATATCCAGGATTAAACGCTCTTTATAAAGCGGACAAAATCAGTATAATTTTTCTCTGCACTGCATAGCTCCTCCCAACGTTTACGGGCATTCTGCCTCTTGTTTTCACTTGCTGTTTCTGCAAACTGAACCAGTTTTTCTGACAATTCAAAAGCCGAAATATCTGGTGACAATAATTCTCCGACCTCATTATCTACAATTTCAGGAGTTCCTCCAACAGCAGTAGCCAAAACCGGAATTCCAAATGAAAGAGCCTCCATTATTGATACCGGCACACCTTCGCTCGAACTCACATTAATAAATAGATCCACGTGTTGACTTTTGTAATAATTCATCACCTCTACGTTAGTTAATGCTCCCAACATTTCCACTTCTATATTTGGACTCAACTGCATTGCTGATTTCTTCACCTCATCCATTAATGATCCAGTACCAATATGTGTCCATTTAATTTTGATATTAGTGTGTCGTAGACAATCTACTATAAGTGACAGTCTCTTAACCGGAACTATGTATGAACAACTGACTAAATGAAAAATGCTATCATCGATTTTATTATTCGGATTTAAGCCATTGTCGAAAACTCCCAAGCGACAAACTCTAACTTCGTTTTCACTAATAAGCTTTGGATAGGTTTCTAATAAATATTTTTCTCCATCGTCTGATATAGGAAGAAACCAATCGATATGAGGGAAAACCAGTTTGCGGAAAGGAATATAATTGTTTTTAGCGTATTCGTACAAATCAGTTCTGTGAAATCTAACAATTGCTTTATTATGAATTCTCTGTTTTAAATATGGGAGGATCAGAGCAGTTTTATCGCCCCAATAAAAATAAAGCAAGTCGTTGGGAGAAACTAATTCAACCAAAGATTTCCAAACTTTCGTTTTAGAATATAACGATCTTGCTAACAGTACTGAAGTAAAAAAAATCCAAATCTTCTTTTTATTCAAAAATATTCCATCTGAGAAAAATTCTCTTAAATAAGACAGGAAAGGTGATAGATTAAAGAAACCGGTTTTTAGCAAAGATCTTTTATCTTTCAAATCAAAATTTAGAATCGAATCCCAGTATTCGACATTTTTTGGAACTTTTCTCAACCCCGACTTTCTTTGAAGAGGAATAATAATGACCTTATCTACCTCTTTTGATAAAAAAGGAATTTCATTTTCGAGAAAAGTTTCGAAATTCCCTTGAGGAAAAGAATCAGAGAATAGAATTATTTTCATGTGTCCAATTTAGTCGGGTGTCGGAAGGTCTGGAGCGTGAGAAAAAACTTGTTACAAAGTCATTTTATTTCCCTTTTATCATATCAAAACCTTCGCCGTATACGCCGATAACGGAAGATTGAGATATAAATGCATTCGGGTCAATTTCTTTTACAATGCGGAAAATTTTTATCGATTCGTTTTTTCGAGCAACTACGGTTACGACTTTTACAGGCTGTTTCGAATACCATCCCATCCCATCCAGAATAGTTACACCACGATGGACTTCCAGATTAATTCTATTGGCTATTTGCTCGTATTCTTTCGAAAAAATGAAAAACTGAACCGACTGCCGCACACCATTTATCACCATATCTACTGCAACGGTTGATACTGTAAGTTGGGTCAAACCATATACAATGCGCTCAATACTACCAATTTCCAAAAAGTATGACGAAGAAATAATCAACACATCGCAATAGAGCAAAATTCTTCCCAAAGTGATGTTTCGGTATTTATTCACCACTTTGGCAATAATATCTGTCCCGCCCGAACTTCCATTATTCAGGAAGACGATTCCGATTCCGACTCCTGAAAGCAAACCTCCAATAATGCAGGCCATAAAGTTGTCCTCTTTCCCCACAAAAGTTCCAAGAGCAGCCTCCGGAATTACGGAGAAGAACAAAGTCATGACTCCCACTCCGTAAATCGTTCTAATGCTGAACTTTAATCCGACTGTCCTTATCGCAATAAGTAGCAATACGGCATTAATTGCAAAGTATGTAATGGAAATGGGAAGCCCCGAGGCATAAAATACGAGAGCACCAATACCGGTAACACCGCCACCAACAATTTGGTGAGGCAGCAAAAATGCTTTCCACGCTGCTGCGTAAAGAAATAACCCGAAAGCGATAAAAAAATATTCCCTGATTTCGGTCCAGGTATTTTTTGTAACTGATTCCAGACTCATAAATAAGCCGTATAATTATTTTATCAGAAAACGATATTTACAATTTTACCCGGAACAACAATGATTTTTTTCGGCGATTTTCCATCAAGTTGTTTTTGGGTTTGATCATTATCCAACGCTGTTTTTTCCACTTCTTCTTTTGGCATATCAGCAGGAAGTTCCAATGTAAAACGAACTTTCCCGTTAAACGAAATCGGATATTTTACCGAGCTTTCCACCAAATATGCTTCGTTACAAACCGGGAATTGCGCATCGCAAACTGTTGTTTTATTTCCCAACACTTGATACAATTCTTCAGCAATATGTGGAGCAAACGGCGCAAGAAGAATTACCAGCGGTTCAAGAATTGCTTTTTTGCTGCATTTAAAGCCAAACAATTCGTTTACACAAATCATAAATGCCGAAACGGAAGTATTGTACGAGAAATTCTCAATATCAAAAGTAATCTTCTTGATGGTTTTATGAAGTGATTTCAACTCATCGGCAGTTGGTGTCTCGTCGTTTACCAACAACGAACCATCTTTATAAAACAAACTCCAAAGACGTTTCAGAAAGCGGTGAACGCCATCAATTCCATTAGTATCCCAAGGTTTCGATTGTTCCAACGGACCGAGGAACATTTCGTACAAACGCAATGTGTCAGCACCGTAACGTTCCACAATATCGTCCGGATTCACCACATTGTACATCGATTTGGACATTTTTTCTACCGCCCAACCGCAATGATATTTGCCATCTTCCAGAATGAATTCTGCCGATTTATAATCAGGACTCCAGTTTTTGAATTTTTCGATATCCAAAATATCGTTCGAAACAATATTTACATCCACATGAATCGGAGTAGTCTCGTATTGATCTTTCAGATTCAGAGAAACAAATGTGTTAGAGTCTTTTATACGGTATACAAAATTGCTTCGTCCCTGAATCATTCCCTGATTAATCAGTTTTTTGAACGGTTCTTCTTCGCATACCAAACCTAAATCGAATAAAAATTTGTTCCAGAAACGACTGTAAATCAAGTGGCCTGTAGCATGCTCAGTTCCACCAATATACAAATCCACATTTCTCCAATACTCATTAGCTTCTTTGCTTACCAAAGCCTTGTCGTTTTTCGGATCCATGTAACGCAAATAGTAAGCTGACGAACCTGCAAACCCGGGCATCGTGCAAAGTTCTAGCGGGAAATGATCTTCTGTTTCCCAATTTTTAGCACGGCCTAATGGCGGTTCTCCTTTTTCAGTTGGTAAAAATTTATCCACTTCGGGCAATTGCAAAGGCAATTTGCTTTCGTCGAGCATATAAGGCATTCCATCTTTATAGTAAACAGGAAATGGTTCGCCCCAATAGCGTTGGCGACTGAAAATGGCATCACGCAAACGGTAGTTGACTTTCACGCGACCAATGCCTTTTTCATTTACATATTTTTTTGCAGCTGCAATCGCTTCCTTCACGGTCATTCCATTCAAAAATCCGGAATTTTCCATAATTCCTTCTTTCGCATCGAAGCTTTCTTCACTCACATCGCAGCCTTCAATCAATGGAATAATTGGCAAATTGAAGTGTTTCGCAAAAGCATAGTCACGGCTATCGTGAGCAGGCACGGCCATAATAGCTCCTGTTCCATATCCGGCCAATACATAATCGGAAATCCATATCGGAATTTCAGTGCCGCTAACAGGATTAATGGCATACGATCCGGTAAATACACCCGTAACACGACGATCTGAAATTCTTTCGCGTTCGGTTCGTTTTTTTACCTGTTCCAAATAAGTTTCCACTTCTGCTGCTTGTTCTGGAGTTGTACAAACTTTGACATAATCGCTTTCCGGAGCCAATACCATGAAAGTTACACCGTAAATTGTATCGGCACGGGTTGTGAATATCTCAAATTCAACATCCTGTCCTTTTAACTGGAATTTCATTTCCGCGCCTTCGCTTCGTCCGATCCAGTTTTTCTGCGTTTCTTTCAGTGAATCTGTCCAGTCTATCGTTTCTAGTCCGTCCAGCAATCGTTGTGCATAAGCCGAAACTCTCAAGCTCCATTGGCGCATAACACGTTGCTCTACCGGATGTCCTCCACGAATGGAAACCCCTTCGCTTACTTCATCGTTAGCTAAAACGGTGCCTAGAGCCGGACACCAGTTTACTTTCAAATCAGCCAAATAAGCAATGCGATAATTCAACAAAATTTCCTGTTGCTCTTTTTCTGTTTTTGCGTTCCATTCTTCAGCTGTGAAACTCAGCTCTTCGGTGCAAACAGCATTTATATTTTCAGTTCCAGATTTTTCGAAACAGTTAACCAGCTCTGAAATCGGCTGCGCTTTTTGCAGTTTCGAATCGAAATAATGATTAAACATTTGAATGAAAGCCCACTGTGTCCAATGATAATAATCGGGCTCACAGGTGCGAATTTCACGATCCCAATCGTAACAGAATCCTATTTTATCGAGTTGTTCGCGGTAGCGGGCAATATTTTTCTGTGTAGTAATCAGCGGATGTTGTCCGGTTTGAATTGCATATTGCTCTGCCGGTAAACCATAAGCATCGTAACCCATCGGATGAAGTACATTGAAGCCCTGCAATCGTTTGTAACGGCTAAAAATGTCGGAAGCAATGTAACCCAGCGGATGTCCTACGTGTAACCCTGCTCCCGAAGGATAAGGGAACATGTCCAGCACATAATACTTAGGTTTATTTTGATCGATTTCTGTTTTATACGTTCCGTTTTCTTTCCAGTACGATTGCCATTTCTGCTCTATTTCACCGAAATTGTACTCCATAATATATTGAAAATAAGTGATTGTCGATTTTTTAGTTCTGCTATTTATTTTTGATTACAGCTTGCAAAGTTAATCAAATTAAACGAATTAAGCGATTGCGAATCAGCTAAAAATCACATTCAATGTTTTTTAAGTTACACAAAAGCTTCTGTTTAAAAAAATTGATTATTTTTGTGGGTTAAATAATTAAATCGCTATCAAAGAAATGACAGAATTAACACCAACATTGCAATTTAAGGTTCCCGAACCTACGTTGAGACGATTACCCTGGTATCTGGCTTATGCTCAGCTTGTTTTAAAAGAAGGTGAAGTGTATCTATCGTCTACACAAATTGCAAAAAATATTGCTGTTGATGCCTCGATGGTGGCAAAAGATTTATCATATGTAAATATATCGGGTCGCACGCGTGTGGGCTACGATGTAAAGGAACTAGTGGGAGTGCTCGAGGCGTTTTTGGGATTTACCAATTCGCACAAAGCATTCCTTTTCGGAGTTGGGAGTTTAGGAGGTGCCTTGATGCACGACAACGGACTTGAACAATTTGGGTTGGAAATAGTGGCTGGTTTTGATGTAAAACATGAATTAACAGGAACGAGTATAAACAGAGTTCCCATTCATCATATCGATCATTTTGTGGAATTACAACGCAAAACGGGAATTAATATTGGAATTCTCACCGTTCCTGTGGAAAGAGCTCAAATGGTTTCGGAAATAATGATTGCCGGAGGCATTCAGGCTATTTGGAATTTCACACCGTTTCGTATCCGCGTCCCCGAAAATATCATTGTACAAAACACATCTATTTATGCACATTTAGCAGTAATGTTCAATAGATTGAACTTTATTAAAGAATGTGAGAACTGCGACAAAAAATAAACTATTACTCGAATAATGAAGATTTTTGCTATTGGACAAAATTATTCCGAACACAATAAGGAATTAAATAATGCGAGTCCAACCGATCCTGTTGTCTTTATGAAGCCAGACACTGCATTGTTGCGAAACAACAAGCCATTTTTTATCCCCGATTTTTCGAATGAACTTCATTACGAAACAGAGTTAATCATTAAATTTAATCGAATAGGAAAAAATATTGAACCGCGTTTTGCGCACAGATATTACTCAGAAATAGGTCTAGGGGTCGATTTTACAGCTCGGGATGTGCAACGAAAACTAAAAGCAGAAGGCAAACCATGGGAAATTGCCAAAGCATTTGATAATTCAGCTGTTATTGGAAACTTTCTGCCTGCAACAGAATTTGAAGACATACAGAATATCTCTTTCAGCCTTGATATTAATGGAAAAACCGTACAGCAAGGCAATTCGAAAGATATGATTTTTTCAATTAATGAACTTATAGCTTATGTTAGCCGTTTCTTTACAATCAAGATTGGAGACATTCTTTTTACAGGAACCCCGGCTGGTGTTGGCAAAGTTTCGATAAATGATCGACTTCAAGGGTATATTGGATCTGACAAAATGTTTGACTTTAACATAAAGTAACTACATATCTTCTTTGTAACGATAATAATCTTTAATATAAAACGTTACATGTATACACATTTTTTATTTTATAAAAAAAAATAACAACAATTTTCCAAATGAAATCCAAACTCATAATACTAATACTTCTTGGTGCATTTGTGTCAAACTTAATTGCGCAAACTCAACAAACGACCGTTCAAACAATAGAATGGACAGGCATTGAGAAATGGGTTCTAGACTCTACCTCAATAAGTGTCATTGGATTTAAAGGAGCCAAATACCCGGACGAAAACAGGCTACCATATTTCAATCAGCGCATTGAATGTGATCCTTCTTTTTCGTATTCTGTAACAATTGAAAATCCTGTATTTATTCCTCTCTTAAGCGGAGAAAATGAGTTTTTTAATGGAAAATCTATTGCAGGTTCACCTTTGATAAATACTTATATACTCACAACTCAAGGAACAGAATATTTAGATATTAATGTCTTGCCTTTTGCGAGCATTGATGGTAAAATACAAAAACTCCAATCTTTTGATTTAATAATCACAAAACAAGCCCGGGCAAAGAAAGTCGCCTCTTCACAATTGCACACATATGCCGAAAATTCAGTATTAGCTTCAGGAAAGTTTATCAAAATTAAAATTGATAAATCAGGAGTTTATAAACTCACCTACGACGATTTGAATTCAATGGGTATTAATCCAGCAAATGTTAGAGTTTTCGGTTATGGAGGGGCTA
Organism: Paludibacter sp.; assembly: GCA_037446675.1. Taxonomy (GTDB): domain Bacteria; phylum Bacteroidota; class Bacteroidia; order Bacteroidales; family Paludibacteraceae; genus Paludibacter. The sequence continues at coordinate 2,162 of JBBIID010000064.1, read as the reverse complement.
TGTTAAATCAAAGTTTTCTAGCTCCAAAGATAGATGACCTTCCTGAAGTCGCTATTTATATGCAAAAAGGGTCGGATGGCGTTTTTAATTCTGGAGACTATATTTTATTTTATGCACAAGGTCCTGTAAGCTGGACTTATGACGATTCAAGGCAGTTATTTATTCATCAAGTTAATCCTTACTCAAACTATGGATATTATTTTGTGACATCAGATGCTGGAGTTGGGAAAAGAATTACAACAAAAACGGTTTCATTACCTGAAAATGCAGTTGTTCAGCCTGTAACTGAGTTTTCTGATTTTCAGGTTCATGACGTTGACAAATATAGTATTGCAAGTACTGGTAAAGAGTTTTATGGTGAGAAGTTTGATGATATTACATCTTATAATTTAAGTTTTAATTTCCCTAATGTAGTAAAGACGAATACAACAGATGTTCGTATCGATGTTGCTTCAAATTCTGCACAAGATGCTGTTTTTTTCTTAAAATTAAATCAATCTCAAGTAAAATCGCTTTCTGTGCTAAAGAAAGCTCAAAATGATAATTATGAACAAGGTAAGGCTGGTAATGCAACTTATAATTTTACGCCGACAACAGATAATTTTGTATTAAATGTATCTTATTCTAAGCCAACTCCCACATCTGTAGGATACTTGAATTATATTGAGATTAATACCCGTAGGCAGCTTCTTATGACTGAATCTGCAATGCAATTTCAAAATACAGATAATTTGGGAATAAATGTTTATAATAAATATTTTCTTGGAAATACCAATGGAAATATTGAAATTTGGGATATTACCGATCAACAGAATATCTGTAAAATGACAACTGAACTTACAGGTAATACTCAGTCATTTTTGGACTTTGGAGGCAATCTGCATGCATATTTGGCAATTGATCCAACCCAGCCGCTTAATTTCCCGAAACCTCAAATTGTCGGTCAGATAGCAAATCAGAATATTCATTCAATTTCTCCAGTGGATTTTGTTATTATTACCCATCCTGATTTTATTGAACAGGCTGAAAGACTTGCTCAAACACATAGAGAAAAGGATTTAATGACAGTAGCTGTGATAACAACCGATCAAATATACAATGAGTATTCTTCAGGAACCCCTGATGCGACTGCATATCGATGGGCTCTTAAAAAGATGTATGATACGGCCAAAGCGAAAAACACAAACGATACTCCGAAATACTTGCTTTTGTTTGGGAGAGGATCGTTTGACAATAGAAATATCAATTCGTCGTCAGGTGATAATTTTGTACTAACCTATCAGGCTGAAAATTCTCTTGTTATAACTCTTTCTTATGTAACGGACGACTATTTTGGATTTTTAGATGATGGTGAAGGTGATAATGTGCCTGCTGGTTTAGTTGATATCGGTATAGGACGATTCCCTGTAAAAACAGTGCAAGAAGCCTCTGATGTCGTGGATAAAACAATAAAATATATGAACAATACAGAGAAAGGTAATTGGAAAAATCAATTATGTTACCTTGCCGACGATGGTGATGCTGCATTGCATATGAAACAAGCTGATAGTGTGGCAACAATGATATCTCGACTATATCCGAAGTATCAAGTTAATAAAATTTATTTAGATGCCTATGTGCAAGAAATCTCTGCCAGTGGAGAGGCTTATCCTGTTGCCAAGAGCCGTTTTCAGAATTTATTAAGGACTGGTCTGCTCGTCCTTGATTATACAGGCCATGCAGGACCTACAGGATTAGGAAATGAATCGATTTTATCTTCAGCCGATGTAAAAACGCTATCCAATAAGTATTTGCCTATTTTTATTGGAGCAACTTGTGATTTTCTTCAATTTGATGTAAAAACTGTTTCCGCAGGTGAGCATATGCTTCTTAACCCTTCTGGTGGTGGTATAGGAGTTTTGTCTGCCGCACGACCTGTTTATGCTGCACAAAATCTTACCTTAAACAAGCTTTTCAACGAAAATCTTTTCGATAAAGATGGGAAAAACCCACGAATTGGAGATGTGCTAAAAATTGCTAAAAACAAGGTGGGAGTTGAAATTAATAAGCTTTCTTATGTTTATATGGGTGATCCTGCGCTTACGCTAAACTATCCAAACAAATATAATGTGATTACAAGTAAAATGGACGAAAACGTTACTTTGGGTAATGATACTCTTCGT
>JBBIID010000063.1:9590-11215 GCA_037446675.1 Paludibacter sp. | reverse complement strand
CTCGGACGTAAAAGGTCAGGAAAATGTAAAACGGGCACTCGAAGTGGCTGCTGCCGGTGGTCACAACATTATCATGGTTGGTCCTCCAGGTGCAGGAAAATCGATGCTGGCAAAACGCATTCCGTCTATTCTGCCGCCACTCACACTGCACGAAGCGTTGGAAACCACTAAAATACATTCGGTAGCCGGAAATATCGACAGTAATACTTCACTCATTTCGCAACGACCATTTCGAAGTCCGCATCATACTATTTCTGACGTAGCGTTAGTTGGTGGAGGAGCATTTCCGCAACCAGGCGAGATTTCGTTAGCTCACAACGGCGTTCTTTTTCTGGACGAACTTCCCGAATTCAAACGAACCGTGTTGGAAGTGATGCGCCAACCGCTCGAAGATCGTAAAATATGTATTTCGCGTGCTAAATTTGCCGTGGAATATCCGGCCAGTTTTATGTTGGTAGCGTCCATGAATCCTTGTCCGTGCGGATATTACAATCATCCCGAACGTGAATGCGTTTGTGCGCCGGGCATCGTGCAAAAATACCTGAGTCGCATTTCCGGTCCCCTACTAGATCGCATTGACATTCATATTGAAATTGTTCCCGTACCGTTCGAAAAACTTTCGGAAATGAAAGAATCAGAAGCCAGCGAAAAGGTAAGAGACAGAGTGATGAAAGCACGCCAAATTCAGGAACAACGTTTTAAAGATATCGACGGAGTATATTGCAATGCGCAAATGTCGTCGAAACAAATGCGAGAGTTTGCTCCGATTGATTTGAAAGGCTCCGAACTGCTGAAAAACGCGATGCAACGCCTGAACCTTTCTGCCCGTGCCTACGACCGCATTATAAAAGTAGCTCGCACCATTGCCGATCTGGACGATTCGGAAAAAATATTTTCTCATCACTTAGCCGAAGCGATTAATTACAGAAATCTTGATCGTGAAGGTTGGGCAGGGTGAATTGATGTGATGATATGCTGATGAGTTGATGTGATGATGAGATAATGTGGTGATATAAAATAGTGTTAATTTTATTAATCAAAATAATATAGTAATCAACCTGTGAATCACAAAATTAAATCACTTCGGTCTTGTAAAATCACCATATCACCACATTATCATATCATCTAATTAAAGAATTTATTGTACTTTTGTCCCTCGAAAGGAATTCGGCTCGCTTCCAGGGCTGTTTTTCTTTCTTTTTTTATATATGAACTTTCGGGAGACTAAGTTGTTTTAGTTTTCGAACTTTCAAACAAAAAGTGGGGTGCCTTAATATTTCGGGCTGAGATCATACCCTTTGAACCTGCACGGGTAATTCCGGGAAGGGAATAAGACTAATTCATCCGTATTTTTTATTAGGCTCTCAAAACAAAATTTATTAACTAATTAATTTGTTATGAGACAATTTCTTATTGCAGCTTTCATGCTGATTTCATTTGTAACTTTTGCACAGCACAGCATAAAAGGAAGAGTGCTGGACGAAAATGGTATGGCACTCAATGGTGCAACCGTAGTATTAAAAAATAGTTCATTAGGAAAAATCACGGACAAAAACGGCTCTTTCCTATTTGATGGATTATCAAAAATAAATTATTCCCTGATCGTTTCTTACATTGGTTTCGAG
>JBBIID010000063.1:2546-9566 GCA_037446675.1 Paludibacter sp. | reverse complement strand
TAGCGAAGTAACTATTACACTCAAAACAAGCACTATTTTTATCAACGAAATCACCGTTAGCTCAGTTCGTGCCAACGACAAATCGCCAATGGCTTACACAAACATCGACAAGGAAGCCTTATCCAAATCGAACTTGGGACAAGATGTGCCTTATTTGCTTGCCATGACACCATCATTTGTTGCTTCGTCGGATGCGGGAAATGGCATTGGCTACACCGGATTCCGAATCAGAGGAACGGATGCTTCGCGTATTAACGTTACGATCAATGGAGTCCCTTACAACGATGCCGACGAGCAGGGAACTTATTGGGTGGATATACCTGATTTTACGAGCTCAGTAGAAAGTGTTCAGGTTCAACGTGGCGTGGGAACTTCGACCAACGGAGCTGCTGCTTTTGGAGCTAACATTAGTATGCAAACCGATAACTTATCTCAAAAAGCATCAGGAGAACTGAACCTTACTGTTGGATCGTATAACACACTTAAACAAACCGTAAAAGCCGGAACAGGATTAATTGACGGACATTGGGCGCTAGATGCTCGCTTATCATCGGTAAAATCCGATGGTTATATCGATCGCGCTTCGGTAGATATGAAATCGTACTTCGTTCAGGCAGGATATTACGGAGAAAAATCAACGATTAAATTCCTTACTTTCGGCGGTGTAGAGAAAACGTATCATGCATGGGATGGCGTTCCATTTGATTCGCTTTCTACTCATCGCACTTACAATCCCTGCGGATATATGGGAGATGACGGAAACGGAAATCCGCTTTATTACCAAAATCAAACTGATAATTACCTGCAAACCAATTATCAATTAGTCGGTTTTCACACGTTTTCGTCTGAACTTAGTTTGAATGCTGCATTGCATTACACACGCGGAGAAGGATATTACGAAGAATATAAAGGAGATCAGTCTTTCTACAAATATTCTTTGGCATCATTTAATTTAAATGACAGCACAACCAGAAGCAGCAGCGATTTGGTTCGTCAGAAAAAAATGTCTAACGATTTTGCCGGAATGGTTTTTTCTCTCAATTATGCTAAAGACAAATTGAAAGCACAATTTGGAGGAGGAATAAACAATTATTGGGGACAACACTGGGGAGATGTTATTTGGGTAAAAAATTACGTCGGTGATATCTATCCAATTACGGAATATTACAGAAGCAATGTAAGTAAATTGGATGCGAATGTTTATTTGAAAGCGAATTACGATTTAACTGACAAATTCAATATTTACGGTGATTTACAGTATCGCTTCGTAAACTATAAACTCAACGGAACCAACGACGAATGGGATTATGCAATAAACGATATGCAAATTTTGAATGTGAATAAAGAATTCAATTTTCTTAATCCTAAATTGGGTGCATTTTACCGTCCAAATAAAAGAAATGACATTTTTGCGTCACTAGCCGTTGCCAACAGAGAGCCAACAAGAACCAATTACACCGATGGTTCGGCATCGACATGGCCAACTTCGGAAACATTATACGATTTAGAAGTAGGTTATAAATACCATAACGAAATTTTGTCATTGGGAGCTAATGGTTATTTAATGTACTATCGCAACCAATTGATATTAACCGGAAAAATCAATGATATTGGCGAAATGCTAACCGAAAACATTCCATTAAGTTATCGTTCAGGAATTGAATTGATTGGAAGCATAAAACCTGTTGATTGGTTTCGCTGGGACGCTTCTGTTACTGTAAGCCACAATAGAATTATTGATTTCAACGAATTTGTTGATGTTTATGATGCCAATTGGGAATGGATTGGACAACAGGAAAATCAGGTAGGCTTCACTCCTATTGCTTATTCTCCGGAACTTTTGGCAAACAGCATGTTGACTTTTACAAAAGATGGCTTCGAAGCAGCGTTACAATCTGTCTTTGTTGACAAACAATATATCGACAATACGGGAAGCAACGAACGTTCTCTAGCTGCTTACTTTGTGAACAATTTAAGACTTACTTACAATTTACCTTTGAAAAAAATCAGAGGAATCGGGTTAACTGTGCTGCTAAACAATATCTTCGATCAAAAATACATTAGCAATGCCTGGACATACTCATATTATCAGGGAGATGACGCTTCAGGCATGCAGAGATATAACGATTTCGGATTCTATCCGCAAGCGGGAATTAATGTACTGGCAGGTTTGACAATAAAGTTTTAAACTGATTATTTAAGTTCCTAAAATAGAAAAAGCCTTTCGTTTTCACGAAAGGCTTTTTCTATTTCATTTCAAACGAATTAAACAACATAAGTTGTAGAAGCAGTATCGCCACCACGACCGGTCCAGTTGGTGTGGAAGAATTCTCCACGAGGTTTGTCGACACGTTCGTAAGTGTGAGCTCCAAAATAATCGCGTTGAGCCTGCAATAAGTTAGCCGGCAAACGTTCGCTGCGGAAACCATCGAAATAGCAAAGTGCCGAAGTCAATGCTGGAACAGGAATCCCATTGGTCAAGGCCGCAGCACAAACGCGACGCCATCCGGCCTGAGCATTTTCAACGATAGATTTAAAATATGGATCGAGCAATAAGTTTTCCAAATCAGGATTTACATCAAATGCTTTTTTGATATCGCCCAAGAAAGTAGAACGGATGATGCAACCACCACGCCACATCAAAGCAATTCCGCCTAAATTCAAGTTCCATTTATACTCATTAGCAGCTTCCATCATTAAGTTGTAGCCCTGAGCATAGGAAATGATTTTCGCTCCGAACAAAGCATCTTTCAAATCAGAAATCATTTGAGCTTTTTCACCAGTGAAATTTACTTTAGGACCATTTATAACCTTCGATGCTTTTACGCGAATATCTTTCTGAGCCGACAAACAGCGCGCAAATACTGATTCACCAATCAAAGTCAACGGAATACCAAGATCAAGAGCAGAAACGCCTGTCCATTTTCCGGTTCCTTTTTGTCCGGCAGTGTCAAGAATTTTTTCTACCAATGGAGAACCATCTTCATCTTTTACCGCTAAAATATCTCTTGTGATTTCAATCAGATACGAATCCAAATCACCTTTGTTCCATTCTTTGAATACTTCGTGCATTTCGTCAGCCGACATGCCCAACATATCTTTCATTACCTGATAAGCTTCGTTAATAATCTGCATATCACCGTATTCGATACCGTTGTGTACCATTTTCACGAAATGTCCGGCTCCACCTTCACCTACCCAATCGCAGCAAGGAACGTTATTTTCAACCTTTGCAGAAACAGCCTGAAAAATTTCTTTCACAGCAGGCCATGCCGCTGGTGAACCTCCGGGCATCATCGAAGGGCCTAACAATGCACCTTCTTCACCACCCGAAACACCAGTTCCAATATAAAGCAGACCTTTACTTTCCACATATTTTGTTCTGCGAATAGTATCAGGGAAATGCGTGTTACCGCCATCAATAATTATATCGCCTTCTTCCAAATGCGGAATCAATTGTTCTATAAAATCATCAACAGCCTGTCCGGCTTTCACCAACATCATTACTTTACGTGGTTTTTCGAGCGAGTCGCAAAGTTCTTTTACAGAATGCGCTCCAATGAAATTTTTTCCGGCACCACGACCAGCGATAAACTTATCTACTTTTTCCACCGAACGATTGAAAACTCCTACGGTAAAGCCTTTGCTTTCCATGTTCAGTACAAGGTTTTCGCCCATTACAGCCAACCCAATTAATCCGATATCAGCTTTTTGTTTCATAATAAGTTCCTTTCATCCCTTACGCGGGAAGTTTTGTTAATATTTAATTTATTACTCTTTTTCAATTTTGAATATTAAAGCCCAATTGTTTTATTTTCTCAATAGTCCTTTCAGATATGTTTTTAGCAACAATTGTAAATGCAGGGAATTCACGTCTCACCGGATAATCGCCACGAAGTTGCTCAAACAAAGCTGGATTTTCTCGAAATAATTTATCATCGTTTCGAATATCATAAGTATGCAGAATTGCTTTTGAAATAATTTCCTGTTCGGATAATCCTTCACCATTCAGTTCAAAAACAGGACTTTCCGGCATTTCAACACCGGAAGGCTGCCAATCGTCCAACGACAATCCAAAATAATCGCTTATTGCTTTTACACTCATTTGAGTTCCTGTAGCTTTTCCATCTTTCGAATAACCTGCGATATGAGGTGTAGCTATTTCTGTTGCTGCCAATAGTTCCAAATCCAAATCGGGTTCATTTTCCCAACAGTCGCAAACGAACGAGGAAATTTGTTCGTTTTTCAGAGCTTGTTTTACACTATTTGTTTCAACAACTTCACCACGGCAAGAGTTTATCAGAACAGGCATTTTCTTCAAATTTTTAAAGAAATCTTCATTTGCCAAATGGAAAGTAGCATCTTCACCTTTCATATTCAACGGAACATGAAGGGTAATTATGTCCGCCTCATCCATTACCGTTTTCAAACTGACAAATTTGCCCGAACCTTCGACACGTTCGCGTGGTGGGTCATTCAAAAGAACTTTCATCCCCAATATCCCGCAAACTTTTGCCACTTTGCTCCCTACATTGCCCACTCCGACTATTCCAATACATTTTTTCTGCAAATTCCAGTTTTTTTTCTCTGCCAACACCATCAAGGTCGAAGCAATGTATTGTTCTACAGACTTGGAATTACAACCGGGAGCATTTGTCCAGCGAATGCCCGCAGCGTCGCAATAATCAGTGTCAATATGATCGAATCCGATGGTTGCTGTTGCAATAAACTTTACGCTGGAACCCGCGAGTAATTTTTCGTTACAAATGGTTCGTGTACGCGTAACTATTGCATCTGCATCTTTTGCTATTTCGGGTGTTGTTTTTGGACCCGGCAAATAAATCACCTCTGCAACCGGTTCGAATGCACCCTTTATGTATGGAATTTTGTCGTCAATAATTATTTTCATAAAGTCCGTTGGAGAATCCTGTAAAAGATATTTCTAATTTTCGATTATTTATTGCAAATATAACACTTCCTGCTTTAAGATTTACAATCTAAATTCGTTAGGAAAGCTTAATAATTGAATCTTTCACGAAAAGCCCAGAGCCCCAACGCCGGATTGGAAATATAAAATATCTCTTCGCCATCGGCCATGGTATTGTACCCATCTTTCAGCTTTTCAGGATTATATTTGGCGGTCACTTCATCAATATCCGCATATTTGAAGCCAACGCTTTCAATTTCTTCTTTCGACAAATTTCCGGCAGCCTTTCCGGGACAATAAGTTACACTGAAACGACCTTCGGAAGAACCATGAATGAGATGAGCCGCAGCACTCAGATTATTCCTCAATTCCTCATTTTCGTCGCAGGCCTTCAATGTAGCAGGAGTCCCGAAATAACCATATTTCCGAATCAAACGGTCGATTTCCTTATCTTCGCCAAATTCTTTCAAAGCCGGTGCAACAACAATCAATTCTCCGTTATCCTCAATCGCCATGCGGGTACGATAAATCGATTTATTTCCCAACCATGTACTTTTAAATTCGGTTGGATCGAGATAAACAACCACTTTCTTTAATGGACGATCGAGCAAATCGAAATTTACTTCCAATGCCAGCTTAGCAGCTTTATCAAACACTTCATAATCGTCACCGATAAACAATCCGCGGCATTTTATTTTTCCATCCGATTTATCCAGTCCAACCACCGTTTGAACATACACTATCGGCAAATGATTTGCAAAATGATCCGACGCATAGTTGAATATTCGACGCACAGGCGTATCAGCATGTCCCATCATTCGTTCCATGCCATACGCAGCACCAACGAAATGACTTTTATTAATGCCTTCTACTCCACCGGTACCTACAAAGATATTTTTATTGTAATTCGCCATTCCCACCACTTCGTGAGGAACGACTTGTCCGATAGAAAGAATCAGATCAAAACTTCCATCACGCAACAATTTGTTTACTTGAGCCGGCCATGGAAAATCAACAGCTCCACCCGAAACTTCTTTTACGAATTCAGCTGGGACATTACCAAGTGTCACCACATCATTGCGCCAATCGTGTTCGCGAATTAACGAAGCCGGCAACGTACCAAACATATGTTCAACCTGATTTACCGTCATAGGTGAATGAGTTCCCAATGCAGGCAACACATCAGTCAGCATATCGCCATAGTATTGCCAGGCATATTCGGTAAGTTCGCCCGCCCGACTTGGCAAGCGTGTATAATCCGGTGGAATAGCCAAAACTTTTTTCTTTGCTCCCATTTTTTTGAGTGCTTCAAAAAGTCCGGCTTTCAAATCAGCAGACATCAGTTCGATATCTGTTGAACCTTTTTCGAAATATAACATAATATTATTTACAATTTTGTTATTTACCAATTACAATTTAGAACATACTATTTATTTTCTGAATTCAACTTTTTCTTCATCGTTGTTATTGAACTAACAATAATTTTCAACAATTCAAGATTTTCATTCATTAAATCCTTAAGTAGATCTTCTTTGATTAAACCCGATTCAATTATTAATTCTAGCCAATAAAGCGTTTCGTCCAGCTCTTCTTCTACCATTTTCAATTTATTCAGAAAATCTTTATCCGATTTTCCTAAGCAAGCAGAACGATAATTTGCACCGGGTGAAGTACCTGAACGTATTATCTGGTTTCCTAATGTTTTACCAGTAATGTTATTTGGTAAACTTTCGGACAACTTTATAATTCTTAATGCGAAAACTTTTAATCGCGTTTTTAATTCATCTGTCGTCATACCTCAAATGCTAACTGGTAAATGAATAAATAGTAACTAAATCTATCTTTTCACTCTGGCATTTCCGCCCCAAATGCTCCAAATCTGCTCTTCATCGGCAGGTTGTGCATAATCGGTTAGGAAAGTTGTTGCCAATGCTCCCGATGCCCAGCCAAACTGCGCCCATTGTTCTGATGGCCATTCTTTAAGTATCGCATAAAGCATTCCACCCACAAAACCATCTCCGCCACCAATACGATCGAGCACATTGATCTTTCGTGGTTGGATTACCGTCCAGGTATCACCATCTAACATGATT
>JBBIID010000063.1:0-2520 GCA_037446675.1 Paludibacter sp. | reverse complement strand
TCATTTGTACTAATAACTTGTCGTAAAGTTGTTGCATAAACAGAAGCATTAGGAAATGCCTGTTTTACACGACCAATCATTCCTTTGAAGCCATCTATCTCAGCTTCAATTCCTTTACCACCAGCTTCAGGACCCTTAATTCCAAGGCAAAGCTGGAAATCTTCTTCGTTACCAATCAATATATCGGCCACAGAAGCTATTTCGGTAAAAATATCGTGCAGTTCTTTTTCGCGACCTTTCCAGAAGGAAGCGCGGTAATTTAAATCAAATGAAATGCGTGTTCCGGTTTTCTTTGCGTAACGGGCAAGTTCCAAACAGAAATTACTGGTTTCGGCCGATAAAGCACCAATCAATCCGGAAAGATGCAGAATCTGAACGCCTTCTTTCACAAAAATACGTTCCAGATCAAAATCTTTTACATTGAGCGTGCGACCCACTTCTCCGGCACGATCGTTCAAGACACGTGGTCCGCGGGTGCCAAAACCGCTATCGGCAATATTAAATTGATGGCGATAACCCCAGGGATCACCCTGAGCCACTTCCGGACCTTCATAATCCATGTTACGACTACGAAGATCAGCTTTAATTAATTGTGCTATCGGACTATCTTTTACAAAAGTAGTCAGGACTTTTACCGGAAGTCCGAGGAAGGAAGATATACTGGCAACATTTGTTTCGGCACTTGTTGCCTGCATTTCAAATAGTTTACTGCTATGAACAGGTTGTCCATTTACAGGAGTAATGCGAATTCCCATACTGGTTGCCACCATAAGGGAATACTTACAGTCTTTTCTTAGTTCAATCATGTCAAAACGTATTAGAGGTTGATAATCCTTTACAGGATTTTTTATTTTTACTCACGCAAAAGCAACTGAAAAATTGCATTCTTGGCGTTATGCCTTTGCGTGAGTTTATTATTTAAAACAAGGTTTTCGAAATACCCAGTTCCAGTCCGCGCAATTCAGCTAATCCGCGTAAACGTCCGATAGCCGAATAACCCGGATTTGTTTTTTTGTGCAAATCATCGAGCATCTGATGCCCATGATCAGGACGAACAGGAATATTTCGTTTGAATGTGTATTGAACAACGAGCAATGCTTTCATTGTCTCGTACATATCCACATCGCTTTCGAGATGATTAGCTTCGTAGAAATCTCCATCTTCGTTTCTCTTCGTACCACGAAGATGCGCGAAATAGACTCTTTCACCAAATTCTCTCATCATTTCGGGAATATTGTTATTGGCAGAAACACCCAACGAACCTGCACACAAGCATAATCCATTCGATTTTAAAGGTACTGCACTAAACAATTTGCGAATATCCTCTGCATTGCTCAAAATTCTTGGCAATCCGAAAAGAGCACGTGGAGGATCGTCCGGGTGAATAGCCAGCGTCACTCCCACTTCTTCGGCAACATAAGCTACTTCGTTAATGAAATAGAACAAATTATTGCGAAGTTCTGTATCATTTATCTCTTTGTATGCATCCAGAGCAGCCTGAAATTGCGTCAAATTGAAACTTTCTTCGGCACCCGGCAAACCGGCAATGATATTACGGGTCAACAATTCGATTTCTTTTTCGCTCATTTTATCGAAGCGATCTTTTGCTTTCGAAATTTGTTCTACAGTATAATCGTTTTCTGCTCCCGGGCGTTTCAAAATATACAAGTCGAACGCTACAAAAGCAGCCATTTCAAAATGTAATGCTCTGGAACGATCCGGCAATTCATACGCAAGATCGGTTCTTGTCCAGTCCAATACAGGCATAAAATTGTAAGTTACAACGCGAATATCGCAAGCAGCCAAATTTCGAATGGTCTGTTTGTAATTTTCGATATACTCCTTATAATTTCCCGAACGTTTCTTAATATCTTCATGCACAGGAACACTTTCTACCACCGACCATTTCAAACCGGCTTCGGAAATCATACGTTTACGATACTGAATAGCATCAACAGGCCAAACTTCGCCATTAGGAATGTGGTGCAATGCTGTAACTATATCCGTAACACCAGCCTGACGAATGTCCCACAATGATACCGGATCATTCGGACCGTACCATCTCCACGATTGTTTACATAAATACATAATCTGAATTATACTTTTAAAAATTTACAATTAAAAATTGTCTCACTAAATAAAAAACTACCTATTTTTTGATAATAATTTGCTTGAAATCGATTAGATGCAGAATACATCAAAACCACCATCGATCACCGTCAACGTTCCTGTTACGAATTTTGAAGCATCGCTGGCTAGCCAATGTAAAGTTCCAAACAGTTCTTCCGGCTCGCCAAAACGACCAAACGGAGTGTGCGCAATAATCGAATTACCACGAGCTGTCAACGAACCATCAGGATTTGTCATCAGTGTGCGGTTTTGCTCAGTCAGGAAGAATCCCGGAGCCATAGCATTTACGCGCAATCCTTGACCGAATTTTGTTGCCAATTCCGTTGCCATATATTTTGTAAAATTGGTAACAGCCGCTTTCGAAGCTCCATAACCCACTACTCTCGTCAA
>JBBIID010000062.1:2978-11240 GCA_037446675.1 Paludibacter sp. | reverse complement strand
ATTTGCTGCTGGTGCTGTGTAGCTCAAAACAGCAAAATCAAGATTTATATTTGAGCTTTTGTAATCTAATTTAATTCGGTCGGTGCTGAGTAGACTTTTTTTTAAAGGAGAATCCTTTTCTCCAACGTCTACTTTTTTGTTATGAATATAAATCGAAGTAATGTATACGGGAGGGGCTACCTTATTTTTAATTTTATAATATGGATTGAACGAAATTAAACCATCAACACCTCCAAAATAGAATGTGCCGTCTTTGCTTATTAAGGCCGATTTATAGCTAAACTGATTTCCAAGCAATCCATCACTCTTGGTAAATACCCTGACAGATTTGGATTCAGGATTGAACTTTACCAGCCCTTTATTTGTCCCGAACCACAAATTGTTATACTTGTCGACCAGTATTTTGTATGCAACATTATCCGGAAGTCCGTTTTCTATTGAATAAGTTGTAAAATTGTCCTCGTTTTTATTATATCGACAAATTCCACCCCTATCGGTTGAGAGCCAAACAACTCCATGAGAATCAATAGTGATACTGCTTACAGTGTTCGAACTCAAGCTGTTCTTGTCGCTGTCGTTGTGAATATATGCCTTTTTTTTCTGTGTTTTCAGATTAAAAGAATAAACTCCACTTCCGAGCGTAGCAAACCAAATGTTTCCGTCGCGGTCTTCTTTTATATCGTAAACATAACCATTTGCAATGTCGGGACGAGGAGTAAATTTGAAATTACTTGTGCGGCTCAAACTTACATTATCCGCATTTCCCAACCAGTAATTTCCCTGACTGTCTTTAAACAAAGCACATACGCTTCCTTCAGTTATTCCAAGTTCTTCCGCCGTTAAGTGTTTTATTCTGGTCGAATTTAGATCTACAACATCTAATTCCCGTTTAAAATAACCAATGTACATTTTATGATCGTCGTACAAAAGCCCGAGGTTTGTTTGCTTCGATTTCGATTTATCCAAAACCTGAAACGTTTTTCTTTGTGTATTAAAAATGTTTACACCACCATTTTCGCTCCCGATCCAAATATTTCCATTTCCATCTTCACACATTTCACGCATTTTTTTTGTGCTTAGCGAATTGCCTGTCGAATTTGGGATATATTTAGTGAACTCCAAATTTCTTTTTGCCGCATAGTTTGCTCCTCCCAGCAAAGTACCCAACCAAATGCCATCTTCCTTGTCGCGATAAATTGTATAAATAGTGTTGTCGGATAAGCTATACGGATTCAAGTCATCTTCCCGGTAATTTGCGATTCGCCCTTCAATTTCATTGTATACAAAAAGTCCGGCTTGCGTGGCTATAAGTAAATTTTTATCATCGTAAGAAACTATTTTACGGATAATTTTGTAATGAACATCCGGAACGTTAAGAGCGCTCAGCAAATTGTTTTTAAAATCCCATTGCAAAAGTTTCTCTTCGTGTATCCCAAGCAGAAGCCTTCCTCTATATTCGCAAATGGTAAATATATTCATATTGCTAAGCGAATTACCATTTTTGTCTTTTATGTATTGGATGAATTTGTCTTGTTTTTCCTCGTATCGAAAAACGCCAACACCGTTTGACCCGATCCAAACTTGTCCGCTTTTAGAAATGAATATACATTGTGGAGATTTTCGGGAATTTACGTCTGTCGAAATTTTGTATTCGATAAGTTTGTCGTTGGTTGGTTGATATTTGAATACTCCCTGACCGGGAATTACAATCCAAATGTTTCCATTGTGATCCATTTTAAGGTCGGATACCCAATTGTCCAAATAGTTGCCGCTTTTGTTTTTTTTCGAGAAATAATGAAATTGCTCGGTGATAGGGTCGAAATTGAAAATACCAATATCTGTACCTATCCAAAGATGTTTATTGTTATCTTCGAGAAGGGCTCCAATATTACTGTTATTTTTCCCGGTTTCGGTATCGTGCACATCAAAAACTCTGATTTTCCGACCATCATATCGGTTTAACCCATTTCGGGTACCAAACCAAATAAATCCGAAACTATCTTGGGTTATAGCCTTTACATTATTTTCCGAAAGCCCCATGTCGCCATTTACATTTACAAAATAAAGTTCGCTGGGAAAAAGCGACGTGGCAACGAAGGTGAATAAACAAATAAGTACTAAACGGTGTGATAATTTCATAAGAAAAACATTATAGAAAGGATAAATATGATTCAAAAATGCATCATCATAAATCTTTTGCGAAGATAATAAATTTTCTACGTTGTACACACTTTTACAAGTGTTTAAGCAATGAATGATTTGTCTATTTTCCGTTAAAAGTAATTGAGTTTAGCTCCTTTCGTCCTAAATATTACCTTTCGGTCAATTGTGATATAAAATTTGTAGTTGATTCTATAACAAATGTGTTTTTATGCATTTTGAGCCTGATTTCAACTACAAATTTTATAGTTATCGACCAATTCTTGTAGATTCGGGTGCAAAGCTATCCAATATATTTGCAACATTGATTTTTGTATGTAAACTTTAAATTGAATAAGACAGCTATGGCACACTTGAGCAACGGTTTTAAGGGAGAGCGCCTTATTACCATACCTCAGTTCAGTATTAATGAGATTAAAACAACCGAATTGGGGAAAGAACTTTATATAAAAAAAATAGGATATTATCCCAAAGCACATTTCCATTATTGTGAGCATAACTCCAACGAAACCAATGATTACACGCTTATTTATTGCGTGGAAGGCAGAGGTTGGATTAATATCGATAACAGAAAACATAACATAACTCAGGATCAGTTGCTAATACTTCCTGGTGAAAAGGATTATGTTTATGGAAGTGACAAAAACGCTCCATGGACTATTTACTGGATTAGTTTCAACGGAGAAAAAGCCGGTTATTTCAGCAGAGGTTTCGAACAGCCAACAGTAATACCAAGGGATTCTACTGCCCGAATAAGTCAAAGATTAAACATATTTGAGGAGATTTATACCGCTCTGAATTCGGGATACGAAAAAAATAATATGCTTTATGCAATAACCGGATTCTTTTATTTTTTGGGCACAATTAAATTTTCCGAAGAATACAAAGGCTGTAGTTATGCGGATGGAAAAACTACAGATGTAATTAATAATGCCATTCACTTTATGACTGAAAACATCGGACGAAAGATAAGTCTTACAGAAATATCAAATTATGTCGGATTATCTGAATCTTACTTCTCGGCCGTATTTAACAAAGAAGTAGGAACATCTCCATTAAGATATTTCGATAACTTAAGGCTCAAACAAGCATGCCATTATCTGGAACATACTGATATGAGGGTAAATCAGATTTGCCCTTTGGTAGGCTACGATGATTCGTTGTATTTTTCCAGAGCTTTTGCTAAAGTGATAGGAATGTCTCCCTCCGAATATAAAAACAGCAAAACAAAAAAACGGACAGTAAACCAAAGACTCTATCCACTAATTAGTCCTTTTGTTAAAAATAGAGTAGATTCTTTTTGAAATATAACATCGGAAAGCATGCAGCATAACTTTAGTTGAAGCAGCGTTTTGCTTTAAATTAATTTGTGGTCTAAAGTTTTGATTGATATGCTTTTATTTCTTGCTGTTTAATCTCTTCTAGTTTCTCCAAGGAATAATTTACAGAGATATAATCCATATTCAAAATAATATTTCCCATTTCGTATGGACTACATATATTGTTCTTTTGCAAGCTAAATATATATTTTATGTATTAAGCATCAATCAATTTTAAATCATATTTATACATGAGAAAACAATTAGATTTTGACTACTTCATTCGGAAGTTGAAGTTAATTATGTTACTACTTCTTTTTATCTTTCTAAATGCACCTTTGAGTGCACAGCAAACTAAAAGGACAGTAAAAGGAACGATTATGGACGCGAACGGTGAATCTTTACCTGCCGTGACTATAATGATAAAAGGCACAAGCACAGGAATTACGAGTGGAAACGATGGAAGTTATGAGATTAAAAACGTTCCAGAAGGTTCTACACTCGTGTTTTCATTTATCGGGATGGTGTCAAAAGAAGTGGTGGTGAAGGATCAGCAGTTTATAAACGTCATGCTGGAAGATGAAACTGTAGGTTTGGATGATGTGGTGGTGGTTGCGTTCGGTACGCAAAAAAAAGAAAGTATGATCAGCTCAATTCAAACCATCAGACCTGAATCGCTAAAAGTACCATCCAGCAACTTAACCACAGCACTTGCCGGAAAAATGTCCGGAATTATCGCCTATCAAAGAAGCGGAGAGCCCGGAAAAGATAATGCCGACTTCTTTATTCGAGGAGTAACCACGTTTGGATATAAAAAAGATCCTTTGATTTTGATAGATGGTATTGAAACTACAACAGAGGAACTTGCAAGATTGCAACCGGACGATATTGCCGCTTTTTCTATTTTAAAAGATGCTACTGCAACCGCTTTGTATGGTGCCCGGGGTGCTAATGGAGTCGTTCAGGTATCGACAAAAGAAGGAAAAGTAGGGGCAGCTAAAATATCTGTTCGCTTCGAAAATTCTTTTTCGTCGAATACTCAGGATATAAAGCTGGCCGATCCGATAACGTACATGCAAATGGCTAACGAGGCTGCACTTACTCGTGGAGCATTATCTTCTGTGTATTCGCAGGAAAAAATTGAGAACACAATAAAAGGTATAAATCCTTATGTTTATCCTGTGAATGACTGGAGAGCCATGTTGGTAAATGATGTTACTTCCAATCAGAGAATTAACATGAATATTAGCGGTGGTGGAGGTGTAGCTCGCTATTATATTGCCGGATCGTTTGCAAACGACAACGGGAATTTGAAAAATACCGGGCTTACAGGTTTCGATAACAATATCAACCTGAAAAAATACCAGCTAAGAAGTAATATAAATATTGATATTACAAAAACGACAGAAGCTATCATTAGATTATCGGGAAGTTTTGATGACTACAACGGACCGCTCGATGGAGGGGAAGGCATATATAAGAAAATTATGTCATCCAATCCTGTTTTGTTTCCTGCCTATTATCCAGCATCGGTTTTCCCTACAGCGAATCACGTGTTGTATGGAAACGCGATAAGGACAGGTACTACCAGCGTAAACTATACGAACCCTTATGCCGAGCTTACCAAAGGGTATAAAGATAGTTCCAAATCATTAATGGAAGCTAGCGTTGAACTTAAACAGGATCTTTCTTTTATTACAAAAGGATTAAAGCTCAGAGGGTTGATGAATACCTCAAGATATGCCTATTTTGAAGTAGGAAGAGCTTTGAAACCATATTATTACAATATCGGATCTTACGATAAGAAAAATAACATCTATACTGTCGGATTGTTAAATGAGAACGATAATCCTACCGAATATCTGGAATTTCAGGGCGATCCGTGGAAAGATATACAATCTACTGTATACATGGAAGGTGCTTTAAACTACGATCGTTCGTTCGACAAACATAATGTAAGCGGTTTGTTAGTTTATCAGAGACGCGAGAAAGTGATTGCAAATGGAGAAACAATTCAACAATCGCTACCATACCGAAACGAAGGACTATCCGGACGTTTCACGTATGGCTTTGATGGACGATATCTTGCCGAGATCAATTTCGGTTATAATGGCTCTGAACGTTTTTACAAAACAGAACGATATGGATTTTTCCCGGCAGCAGGGCTGGGTTGGGAGCTTTCCAATGAAAATTTTTGGAAGCCGATTGAAAAAGTGATTCCGAAGTTCAAGCTCAAAGCCACTTATGGACTTGTAGGTAATGATGCAATTGGTGATCAGAACGACCGCTTTTTCTATCTGTCCGAAATCAATATGAGTGATGGGAATAAATCGTATTCTTTCGGCGAAAATTTTTCCGAGAATAAAAATGGGATAACCGTTTTGAGATACGATAACCGATACATTACATGGGAAAAAGCAAAAAAAGCAAACTACGGTGTCGAACTGAAACTATTTGACGGAATTAATATTCAGGCAGACTATTTTACCGAATACAGAACTAATATTTTAATGGATAGAACCTCGCTGCCCGCCGAACTTGGTTTTGCCACAAGCAACATAAAGGCGAATGTTGGGGAGGCAAAGGCTAATGGGGTCGATATGTCATTAGACTACAGCAAATTCTATAAATCAGGATATTGGTTACAGGGTCATGCAAATTTTACCTATTCGCACAGCGAGTTTGTAAAATACGAAGAACCTCAATATTCATCGAACAGATTGCACCCGGGCGTTGCCATTAATCAATGGTATGGTCTTATTGCAGAAAGGCTTTTTATTGACGAATATGATGTTTTGAACTCGCCAAAACAAAATTTTGGAGAATATGGACCTGGCGATATAAAATACCGCGACGTAAATGGAGACGGAAAAATTACGGATGATGATCAGGTTCCACTAGGCTATCCGACTGTTCCAGAAATTATCTACGGATTTGGAGCTTCATTCGGAAATTCTCACTTCGATGTTTCTGCATTTTTTCAGGGATCTGCGCGTTCATCATTCTGGATTGATTCGAGAAGCACTTCACCTTTTGTCCATTTTAATCCTGATGATGATCACAATTATCATAGAGACATTCCATTGCTTGAAAGTTATGCCGAAAATCATTGGTCGGAAAGCAATAAGGATATTTATGCTTTGTGGCCGCGTTTCAGCACTACGGTGATAGAAAATAACGTTCAAACGAGTTCTTGGTTTATGCGTAACGGAGCGTTTTTACGATTGAAAACTTTGGAAGTGGGCTATACATTCGCCGGGGAATTAACCAAGAAAATCGGGCTAAGTTCTGCCAGAATCTACTGCACCGGAAATAATTTATTTTTAATCAGCGGATTTGATTTGTGGGATATAGAGATGGGGGGTAATGGCCTTGGTTATCCTATTCAAAGAGTTATTAATGTAGGAGCTCAAATAAATTTTTAAAAAAATAAACATGAAAAAAGAACATATGAAATATATTTTGATAAATCGGAATCGATATATATTTATTACAATAGTCTCGATTTTTGCGCTGTTTTCGGTGAGCTCCTGCGATTATCTGGATGTGGTTCCTGATAAAGTGGGAACGATTGAAAACGCTTTTTCGAACCGACAAGAAGCCGAAAAATATTTGTATACTTGTTATGCTTATATCCCGTTGCACAACAATCCGGATGGTAATGTAGGACTCATGGGCAGCGACGAATTATGGAGTTATTATCCTATTACGAATTACAACAATTACAACACCTGGAGAATTGCTTTAGGTTTTCAGAACATAAACAATCCTTACATGAACTATTGGAGTCAAAATGGCGGTGCAGCTCAGGGATTATATAAAGGGATCCGCGATTGTAACATTTTTATTTCGAATGTATCCAATATGGGTAATGTTGGCGATTTGTCTCCAACATTAAGAAAAAGATGGATTGCGGAAGTAAAATTTCTCAAAGCATATTACCATTATTATTTGATGAGAATGTATGGGCCGATAGTTATTGTGGATGAAAATCTGGACGTATCGCTTTCGCCGGAAGAATTAAGAGGAAAACGTGCTCCGGTTGATGAAGTGGTGAATTATATTTCTAAACTTATAGATGAAGCATCTATCGATCTTCCAAAAGCAATAACCAATAAGACTTCTGAGCTGGGACGTGTAACTCGCCCGGTGGCATTAATGCTGAAGGCAAAACTTTGGATAACCGCAGCAAGTCCGTTATTTAACGGTAATAGTGACTATACAAACTTTAAAGATAAAGACGGAATCCAGCTTATAAGTTCAACTTACAACGAAGCTAAATGGGATAGTGCAATTGTTGCCTGCAAAAAGGCGATAGACATGTGCGAAAGTCCTGAAGTCGGAGCTAAATTGTATGAATATACTCAAACGAATATAGCGTTGAACGATGTAACAAAGCGCGAATTAACAATTCGCAACAGCGTTACAGATAAATGGAACGATGAATTAATTTGGGGTCTTTCAGGTCGTACAGCCGGTGGTATTCAGCAAACATTAATGGCGCGTATTGGTCAGTATCCAAACAACATGTGGGGTGCGGCGGAAATGATAAATCCGACACTCGAAATAACAGAGAAGTTCTATACCGCGCATGGTGTTCCTATTAATGAAGATATGACCTGGGATTACACCGATCGTTTCCAAATAAAGAAACATGTGGATGACGATCCTTACCATTTGATAAGCAATTATGAAACCGTAAAAATGAATTTTGACCGGGAACCAAGATTTTATGCTGATGTTGCTTTTGATGGGGCAATGTGGTATCAGCAAAACTGTCCTT
>JBBIID010000062.1:0-2968 GCA_037446675.1 Paludibacter sp. | reverse complement strand
CGGGAGCGATCACCGATATATGGACTGCACGAGGACGCTCGGGACAGCCACAAGGGAAACTCGGATCGTATAATTATACTACTACAGGGTATTGGTTAAAAAAATTGATAAATTGGAAATATGAAGTAACGCAAACGGGATATAATACCGAATCTTATCCATGGCCCGAGATGCGCTTAGCCGATTTGTATCTATTATATGCTGAAGCGCTGAATGAAAAAAATAGTTCTGAGAACAGAGATTTAGCGATTCAGTATTTAGATAAAGTAAGGGAAAGAGCAGGCATACCGGGCGTTGTTGAAGCATGGACGAATTATTCGAAAAACCCAACAAAATATACCACCCAGAGTGGACTGAGAGAAATAATTCATCAGGAAAGAACCATTGAGTTAATGTTTGAGGGACAAAGATTTTGGGATGTTCGTCGCTGGAAAACCGCTTACAAAGAACTCAATAATCAAAAGGTAATGGGCTGGAATATCGAAGGTGAAAGCCCGGTAGAGTATTATCAAACCCGAACTCATTTTACATATCACTTTGTTGCGCCACGCGACTATTTGTGGCCATTGAAAGAATACGATTTGTTTGTTAATCCTAATTTGGTTCAAAATCCCGGTTGGTAATATTATATCACAATAAATAAAATTTGAACAATATGAAACTATATAAAATCGCAATAGCACTGTTATTTATATCACTCTTTTTCATAGTAGGATGTAATGATGATGGTCCTAGCCCAATAGAAAAAGACACCGTTCCTCCGGGAGAATTGTCAAATCTTACTGCTCAATCTTTGCCAGGAGCCGTAAGGGTTATATATTCGTTGCCTAATGATGAAGATTTGCTGTACGTAGTGGGTCGATACACAAATAAAAAAGGAGTGCAAAGAGAATTCAGATCTTCCTATTATACAAATTCTTTAATTTTCGAAGGGTTTGGAGATGATGATGAATATGAACTGAAGCTTTATGCTGTAGACAGGAGTGAAAACTTTTCAAATCCTGTTACAATTTCAGCCAAACCGGGCACGCCTCCAATTCTTTCAACTTTCAACTCTCTTGCTATGCAGGAAGATTTTGGAGGTATGAATTTTACGTTCAATAACAGCGAAGGTGCCGAGTTTGCTTTAGATGTTTTTACCACTGATACACTGGGCAATATTGCCCTGACCGAAACCTTTTATACTTCGCGTATTGATGGTTCGTTCTCTCTTCGGGGGTATGAAGATAAACCCCGCAAGTTTGGGATATCCATAAGAGATAAATGGGGAAATGTGTCCGACACTTTGTACAATACAATTACTCCAATTTATGAAACTCAGCTGGATAAAAGTTTATTTAAAGAAGTAAACTTGTCAGGTGACAGTCCTACAACTGCTTATGGAAATGAGATGAAATATATCTGGGATGGAAGAATATCTTCTGACAATGATGGACAAACGGGCGCACACACCGGAACTGACACAAAAACAGGACCTACATATTTTACATTCGATTTGGGAGTGCTGGCTAAACTGAGCAGGTTCAAACTATATTGTGTTCAGGATGAAAAACATTACTACAATGATGTGAGTCCAAGATATTATGAAGTTTGGGGTTGTGCTGAACTTGATCCTTCGGGAAAATGGGATAATTGGGTGAAACTTCTTGATATGGAAAACGTTAAACCATCAGGATACCCTACAGGTATACTTAGCAATGAAGACATCGAATCGGCCAAACTCGGCGATGAAGGGTATATACCACTTGATATGCCTAAAGTTCGATACATTCGGATTAAGTGTTTAAAAAACTGGTCGAACAACTATAACATGACTTTCACTGAGTTATTCTTCTATGGTAATGACCGGGCAGAGTGATATCATAATAAATAAAAATGTATAAAGTCTACTTATGAAAAAGAACAATATAATATACATAATCCTGCTAACGATTACCTTTGCAGGATTGTTTGGAAGCTGTTCACCAATGGATGAATATCTTGACAAATACACGGATGGTAAAGAAATACAGTATCCGGGAATTGCTTATCCTGCAATAATGTATTCCGGAAAAAACAGAGTGGTTTTCAATGGTTTTCTGATGTCAGATCCGAAAGTATCAAAAATAAAAATATATTGGAACTCCCGACAAGATTCTGTAGTGCAGGATATTGAAAGAACCAGTGGAATCGATCAAATCGTTATTCCAATTCCGCTTTCGGAAGGGATTTACAATTTCGAAATTTTTACCTACGATAAAAAGGGGAATGCTTCTATTCCAATTAATCTTTCGGCAACCTCATACGGAAATAGTTATCAAGAGTCTCTTCATAACAGAATGATCAAAAGCATTTCCAAATCAGGAAGTACTGTAACGATTGATTGGTACTCTGCCGACCCAACATCTCCTTATGTTGAAATAAACTATCCGCTCGAAAACGGAGAAACCGGAATGATTAGAGTTCCTCAGGATTCTACAAAAACAACTTTACATAATTACAGGAAAAAAAGTGTATTCAGTATGAATACATTTTATTTGCCCGACGAACAATCTATTGATACTTTTAAAATGGATAGTTCATGGATTTCGGTGAAGGAGGATGTTACCGGTGATTACCTATTGAATACCGGGTCGCCATTTTTGAGAGGAGATGGTGGAACCAGCAAATGGGGTACTCCACTTGATTGGCTCTACACAAGCAATGTTCTGAATCAGGATAACAATACAAAAGGAGGTTGGTCGACAATAGGCACGCCAAGCGGTGTAATTAACTTTGAATCAAAAAATTATTCGGGCGATGGAATAACCAATGGTAAAATTTATCAGACAGTTGAACTTCCTGCAGGAAAATTAGATAAGGGAGAAGATCCGTTGAATTGTGCAATTAGAGAATTGAAAGAGGAGACAGGTTATACCTCGAATCAAATTCGAAAACTTGGAAAGATTTATACAACTCCGGGGTTTTGCAACGAAGTTTTACATATTTT
>JBBIID010000061.1:7334-11316 GCA_037446675.1 Paludibacter sp. | reverse complement strand
CAAATCCTTACTGTACAACAGACCCTTAATGTTGTCGCGTGTTCCCGAATAAACCGGAATTCGCGAGTAACCCGATTTTATGATAACATCCAACAATTGGCGATAGTTTAACTTTAGATCCACGTCTACCATATCCACACGCGAAGTCATAATATCGACCACCTGAATGTTTCCGAATTTTATAATGCCTTCCAGAATTTCGGTATCTTCATCTTTGCTATTGGAAGTCAGCTCCAATGCGTGCGACAATTCGTCCATCGAAATATTCGAACGGTTGTGCTTCGACAATTTGTTGTTCACTATCGAAGTTGAATTGACCAAAAGACTTACCAACGGGCTGAACATTTTTTCCAATAACGACAACATGCCCGAAGTAGCACCTGCGATTTTTCGGGAAAACTGTGTGGCATAAACTTTCGGAATTATTTCGCCAATGAGTAACAAAATGAACGTGATAACAATGGTTTGAAAGACAAAACCCACCACCGGAGAATTTGTAAAATCAAAAATTCTCGTCGTTGTAAATGTCAGCAAAAGAATGACGGCCACATTTACAAAATTATTTCCGATTAAGATACCAGCCAGTAGGCGTTGCGGAGCCTTTAACAGACGAAGAATATTTTTGTCTTTCTTTGTTTCACTTTCTTCCAACTCGTTCATTGTTTGCGGATCCAGCGAAAAAAATGCAACCTCGGAAGCTGAAATAAGTGCCGAAATACTTAAAAGAATGAGGCTAATAACAAAGGCTACAATAGCTGGAAGAGTGATAGAGTGAACCACGATTCCACCAAAAATTGAATATAGAAAGTCCGTTTCCAATGAGGTTGTTCTTTAAAACAATTTTACTTTTTTACAAAAAACAGAAAATGTAGTACAAAAATAAGTATTTTTCTTCACTAAAACCGCTCAAATTACTAATATGCAGCGATATTTATTAAAATTTAGTTTGTGAAATAACTATTTTTCCTTCACCGAAACAATTTCATCCACCACAAACTTATTTACTCCCCGCCATGGTAAAGCTCCCTGATATTCTTTGTAATGCAGTTCTACCTGTTTTCCGCTGCACCGCATCAGCGAATCGGCCACAGCTTTGTCGGCCACCGAGAACGGAAATTCATACGACTGTATACTTCCGGCTGTTTGCGAACGAAATCCCGATTGAATCATTTTTCCTTCGTAAGTTTTGAAAATATAGCCTTTATACACAAAATAATTCAGCTCTCCGGCTTTTACTCCCTCGCCAAACACAAAATAAAATTTGAAAAAGAACCATCCCGAGAACACAACGAGTGCTATGAGTGTTCCAATAGCAACTCCCTTTCTTATATTTGCTTTCATAAAATTTGAATAAATATTGTATTTACAAATATAGCTCATTTTTTCAGGTCTCGATTAAAAAAACAAAAAAAGGAAGATCAACTCCGTTTAATATCCTTATCTTTACAACGTCAAAAGGCCTTAAAATAAGGACTGAATCTTTCCAAAAGTGAACATAAATTAATTAAAATAATATAATGCATTATGGAAGATAAATTAGTTACCCTTGCTATCCGTACTTACCAACGGGCTCAAATGATAAAGGCCGTATTGGACGAGAACGGAATTGAAACGGTGATCCACAACCTCAATCTGGAGCATCCCGAAATGGCTGTAGGTGTAAGAGTTCGCATAAAGGAAAGCGATCTGCCACAAGCATTAAAGATTGTAGAAGAAATGGAAAGCGCCTGGGAAAGAGAACCTGCCACAGGTAGCACCGAAACTCCTCAAATACTCATCCCAATCGATTTTGCTGAACAAATACACAAAGTTACCGACTTTGGATTCCATTTTGCCGACATCATGGATGCTGAGATTGTGTTTCTGCATGTATATTTCAGTCCGGCTTTCACCATTTCGTCGAACAACGACATGAGCACTTACAGCATCAGCGACAGCGAACTGTTGAGACGTATTATCAGCTCGGCAAATGCGGATGTGGAAAACATGACTAACCTTATTCATGCCCGCATCGAAAAAGGAGAATTACCGAATATCCCGTTTAGCTTCGAACTGAAAGAAGGCGTTCCGGAAGATCAGATACTCGACTACTGTAAAAAGAACAAACCGGTTTTGGTAGTAATGGGAACGCATGGTAAAAAGCTATCGAACGGCCTGATCGGAAGTGTGACGGCTGAAGTAATGGAAGCCTGTATATCTCCTGTTTTTGCCATTCCGGAACTAATGATGTTGGAATCGACCGATGACATCAAACGCGTGGCTTTCCTCACAAACTTCGATCAAAAAGATTTGATTGCTATCGATAGAGTGATTTCACTTTTCCATTCCGACAAACTGGAAATGTATTTTCTGCATGCTTCCGACAAAAATGAAGCATGGGACGAAGTGATGTTGTCTGGCATAAAATCTTATTTCTCGAACCACTACCCGCAATTAATCACGAACTACGAAATTCTGAATCAATCGGATTCACCCGAGCTGCTGAACAACTATTTGGTGAAACATCAAATCAACGTATTTGCTTTCAATACGCGCAAGCGAAACATATTTTCCCGTCTTTTTAATCCCGGGTTAGCTTACAAAATGGTGCTTCATTCTGACATTCCGTTGTTGGTTTCGCATGTTTAAAAAACTTTTAATCGCATGAAAGGCATTAATGCTTTTCTATTAATAACCCGATAAGTTTCAACATTTATCGGGTTAATTTTTTACTCTAAAAATTTATAAATAACAAAACTAACAAAAAACGACAATAAT
Organism: Paludibacter sp.; assembly: GCA_037446675.1. Lineage (GTDB taxonomy): Bacteria > Bacteroidota > Bacteroidia > Bacteroidales > Paludibacteraceae > Paludibacter. The sequence continues at coordinate 8,559 of JBBIID010000061.1, read as the reverse complement.
TTATTTTTAAATTTGTTAACTGTGAAATTTCTTTTATATCTTTGCAAATGAATCACCAACGACGATAAAGAACTACCAAATAATATCTCTTATAATTCTATTTTTATTCTCCTAAATAAAAAAAACATTTTACTTTAATAATCTAAAGATTAAAATTATGAGAAAACTTTTAATTATCACTTTTATCTTTTTTATTGGATTCTCATCCGCTCAAACAAATGTAAGTGGTGCTTATTTCTCGAACACAAATTGGTCAAAAGCAGGTAGTCCCTACACAATAACAGGTGATGTTCAAGTGGCTTCGGGTATCACTCTTTCCATTGAGCCAGGAGTTCAGATAAATTTCATTGGAGATTATCAAATTTTAGTAAAAGGATATCTGGTAGCCAATGGAACCAAATCTCAGCCTATTGTTTTAAGTAGTGGCGGTATTAACGGAAAGGCAATGATATTATTTAGGAGTACTAATTTGTCAAGTTCTCAAATGTCAAATCTCCAATTCACTGGACCTAAATATGCATTACAGTTGGAAGATGAATCAGAGTCTAATCAGAGTCCAACTAAGTTGTCAGGTGCTTTAATAATAAAAAATTTATCGCTAACAAATACTACTGTCCAAACTAAAGGTTATGCAACTGCAGCTTCATTAGTATTGGATAGTGCAACCGTTTCATCAACATACATAAGAGGTTGTTATCCTCTCAGCGAAACAATAACCATAAAAAATAGTACAATTTCAAATTCAACGATTCACTCAGATTCATATAATAAAGGAATTACTATTGACAATTCATCTGTAAATACTTCTAACTTTAAACTTGGTTGTTGCGGAGCTAATTTAAATATTTTAAAATCGACAATAAACAGCTCTATTTTTTCTAATTCAAATGATTATTACAAAGTGATTATTAGTGAAAGTACAATTATCAATTCTCCAATATACTTACCACGATCTGATTACGGATTTATAATTTCAAACAGCACTTTATCATGCAATACAGAAAATTATGTTTTGAAATGTAAGAATTTAACAATGACAAATACTCAAATAATCGGAAATAATTTAGGAGTAGGTATTGAGCTATTTGGAGGAACAAATAATATTCATAATTCAGTTATCAAAAATAATTGTACTGCAATAAAAATAAATGATAATACTACACTTAATCTTGATTCAACAAACTTTGAAGATAATTCTCTCTTAAATATTCAAAACTTTTCAGCG
>JBBIID010000061.1:4972-7279 GCA_037446675.1 Paludibacter sp. | reverse complement strand
ATATGATTACTATGATAATATCAATTATGGAATTGTTGATTATTCTGGAAACTTAACTTCCAATTCGTATACAGTAGCTTTGCAAATCGGATCGAACGGTATTATAAAAGAAAACAATGTTGCTTTAGGAAATGGATCAACAGTAAGTGTACCTAAAGGCTCAACAAAAACCTTTACTATTATTCCAAACACAGGTTATGAAATTGCCTCTTTACAATATAATGGCATCGATGTAAAATCACAGCTTGAAAGCAATCAATATACCATCCCTGCTATTAATGCAAATTCAACTCTAAATGTGACATTTAAAAAACAATCTTTCAAAATTACAGTTCAAACAGGAAGTTTAGGCACAATGAATTTAAACTTTTACTATGGTGAAACTCCTGCATTCGATTTTACTCCTTCTACTGGTTATCGAATTCAGACTGTATTTTATAACAATAATGATGTTACTAGTGATTTAATCGGCAATGTTTATACATTACCTGCTATCACATCAAATGGAACTTTAGTAGTAAGTTTTGTAGGTTTATCTACAGATGCTAATCAACAAAATCAAAAAGCAATTAAAATATATTCAGTAGGAAGTGAAATAGTTGTACAAGGCTTAGATGAAGGAGAGATGATTGAACTTTATAATTTGAATGGATCATTATTACAAACTCTCAAATCTGAAGCCAATGGTGTTATTTTTAGAGTACAACCAAGCAATATCTATCTTATCAGAACAGAGTATAATACATTTAAGGTAATTCTGTAAAGGATCTGTTCGTATTACATCTAATTACTAATTGCTAATTAGTAAAACATCTTTAAAGCAAAGTAAAACACCTCACTTTAATTCACAAACCCATCAAAATCAGGCATGAATTTGATGGGTTTGATATTTTTCACAACCCTTCGGCAAGAATATCCGCCAAATGAATTCCCTGAACCGAAAGTTTATGCTTTTTGCAGTAGCCGTTTATATTCATTAAGCACGAAGCTTCCGTGCTAACAATGTACTCAGCTCCTGTTTCCAAGGCATTACGAACTTTTTTCTCAGCCATTGCCGACGAAATAGCACTGTTTTTTACGGCAAAAGTGCCACCAAAGCCACAACAGGTATCGCTTTCGTCCATTTCTATCAGCTCAAGTCTTTCCACATTCGACAAAAGCCGGCGGGCTTCGTCTTTCAAACCATATTCCCTCAACGCCGAACACGAATCGTGAAATGTTACTTTATGAGGAAATTTTGAACCGAGCTTTTCCACTTTCAACACATTCACCAAAAAGTCGGATAATTCAAAGATCTTTTCCTTAACAAGCGCGTGCTTTTGCAGCAATTCCGGCTTATCCTTCAAAAGTTTATGATAATGGTGAATGACAAAAGCAGAACACGAACCCGATGGAGAAACAACAGGCATGTCGGCATTAAAATCGGTAAGAAACTTTTCGGCCAGCACCGATGCTTCGTTCCAGTACCCACTATTAAAAGCAGGTTGCCCGCAGCAGGTTTGGTTGGTATTGTAATGAACCTTGCAACCGGCTCGTTCCAGTACTTTTATAGTATTGAAAGCTGTTTGAGGATATAATTGGTCGATATAGCAAGGAATAAAAAGTTGAATTTCCATGTTGTTTTGTTTCAATAATACCAGAAATCGGCATATACAGGCAAATGATCCGAAAAACCGTCCTGATATTGTGTTCCGGCATACGTCCGGAATGGTTGCTTTCCTAAAAACTGAGAATCATTTTCGAGCAAGAAATCGGCATTAAAAATATGAACATCTTCCGGCGAACTATAAAATGATGCTTTCTTATTCAACAGATTTCCGGACAGAATCATTTGATCCAAAGTCCCCCACTCTCCCTGATGTTTATTAGTACCCGCTCCTTTTTTGTGCATCCAATACATCATGTTATAAATTTGATGATTGGAGAATGAATTCTCGGTGGCCAATGCTCCCAAAATCTCCCGCATGCTTTTGTTGGTTGGGAAATCATTAAAATCACCCATGATAACGATATTGGGCGAACTGTTTGCCGTAAAAATGCTATCGATTTTAGACCTCAATACCTGAGACACAAATACTCTTCTTTCTTCCGATTCGAGCTCTCCTCCTAGCCTCGATGGGAAATGGCACACAAACACGTGCAATGTATCTCCGGTTGGAACAATACCTGTTGCAAATAATATATCGCGCGTTTTACTTGTGGGAGCAAAAGGGAAATGAATCCCGATCGCTTCATTATGAATTGCCTTAAATAACTTTGGCTGGTAAAGCAAAGCGACATCAATTCCTCTGGCATCGGGCGATTCAT
>JBBIID010000061.1:4426-4952 GCA_037446675.1 Paludibacter sp. | reverse complement strand
TTTCAACCCCGAATAACGGGTCAAATCTGTCAAACATTTTTCGCTTTCAATTTCGCAAAGTCCAACCAGAGCCGGAGCATCCCAACCTCCAATAGCGGTAATTACACGCCCGATATTCGCCTGCTTCTTCTGATATTTCGTTACATTCCAGCCACGCATTCCTCCGGAAAGGTATTCGCTGTCGTCGGTAAGAGAGTCGTCCACGCAATCGAAGTAGTTTTCCACATTATAACACACAATTTTGAAGTTTCTTTTCCCGGTATTTTGGGCAAGAAACGAAACGGAAAAGACTAAACAAATAACTAAAATTACTTGCTTTTTCATGCATTAGCTATTTTGTGGGTTGCCATTCGTAGGCTCCGGCATCGGGTTCTCCATCCTCAAGCCGATTATTTCCATTCAAATCAAGAGGAAAGCTATTAGCTACATCTTTATCCGCTAAACCTCTGGCAGGGGAAACTGAATCGGGGGTGAAATTAAAATAACCGCCTTCGTTATGGCTGTAACGAGTATTTTTGAAAATTGT
>JBBIID010000061.1:0-4376 GCA_037446675.1 Paludibacter sp. | reverse complement strand
TTTTAATATAGCAATGGTCAAAAACTCCTTTGTATAAATCAGGATAACGGCTGGCTAGAGTGAACTCATTGCCTGAGCCTCCGCTTATGATACAGTTTCGGAAAACGGACTCCATTGGTGCCACTTTGTTCATGTTCATTATCATTAAAGCGGGTTTTGTATCGCGCGAAACAGGCTCTACGCTACTCGAATTGAAATAGTTCACAATAGTACTCTGAATAAACGTGTGTTTTCCACCGTTTAAATATACGCAATAACTACTGGAATTTGAAATTTCCGAATTTTCAACCGTCACATTGCCGTTAATTGCCACCAGATTGTACAACAAAGAATTGTGAATGCGGCAATCGCTAATATGTAAATTCGGCAGCGTATTTTTGTCATCATTCACAAAGTAGATCCCGACGTAGCCACTGTTGATATTTACATGCTTCAGCACATGATTTCCGTACTTCGACAGCAAATAAACCACTCCCCATTGCCCTGCAACAAAATTATACGGAAACGGATTTGTGAATTTCACTTTATCCAGTCGATCGCCACGAAGTGTTATAGGTCGTTCGGCAGTTCCCTCAGCCTTCAGGTTTCCGTACACAATCAAGTCGGCATTATTATGGAAATAGAACTTACAGCCAGGATTCAATGTCAACGTCTTAGCGCTATCCACAGCAAGATAACCATAAACGAGATACGGCTTATGGCCATATAAAGTGGTATCATTATGAATTGTTTTGTTCGATAACAACTCCATATCCTGCCCAAAAGCATGAAGTTTTACGCTCTGCGAAACGCCATTTGTGAGGAACACAAGCGAATCTTCGACAAAAACCGGAGAAAGCGAGTCCTGAGGATTGATCGTAACCTGAACAAAAATATACATACTGTCGTTGGCTCTAATCTCTACATCCTTAAAGTCATTATTCAAACTGGAAGTTCCATCAACATTTACTTTGAAATAGGACTGACTTCCTCCACTTAATTTTATATCGCTAATGTTCAAGGCAAATTTACTTCTGTTGTAAACAAGAATTTTTGACGTTGCGCTCCCAACAGATGTAAAAACGGTATCGAATGTCAAAGTATCGGTCGAAAATTCAAGCTTATTAGCCGGATCGGTCGAAAAGCGATCATCGTAGCAAGAACTAAACCCCAAAATCAGTAAAAAAACTGCGATGGCATAAATATGCTGTATTTTCAATTTCAATGACATTGTATAAATTGTTGTTTCGCTGTTTAACGGAAAAACAGCCGAATTATTTCCTCGCAAATTTACTTTAAATTATTCAGAATACTAAATTTTCGTTTCAATTTAAACAAGACCAAAGACATTTCAGCGAAAGTCTTTACGAATAATAATTTGAAATGATGAGGCATTGTCGGTTTTATAATTTATATTTGTAACATAAACTTCAAAAGAAACAATCATGGCAAGTAGGAGAAAACTAAAAAAAACAATTCAATTCGTTTCTTCAGAACTGATAAACGAAATCTATTTTCGTTGTTTGCTATCGGAAAAAGCAGATCTTAATCTCGTTGAAAAATTATCTGTAGACATATTAAAAACCAGTTCGGAATTCACTTTAAGGGCAAGCCACCCCGATGGAAAAGAAAATCCAAAGCTTATAAAAGCCTATTACAAAAAACTTTTTGCCGATTGGCAAGTTGAGATGGATAAAATAATAGCAGAAATAGACAAATTATAAGAAATGCGCTTCGGAATCCGAAGCGCATTTCTTTATTTAATCACCATCAAACGATAAATCAGGATAAGTCTCCAGCTTATTTCTCAATGGGTTGGCATACATTTCTATCAGTTTAGAACGCAAGAAATCTTCATCCTTATTTTCCAATTCAATTTTCGCCATCTGGAAGTCGAGATATTTTTCAAAATCTTTTTCCTCTTCCTCGGTATATTCTGTATCAAATCTTTTCTCTTCCCTGTAATAATCGAATGCAATTTTATTGCATGCAAAAATGGTATAATTAGAATGAATTCGTTTATCGATAGCTTCGGCGGCTAAAGTAATTTGCTCGTTTTTGTTTGTTGTTTCAGCGCCGATAAGCCTCAACTCACGGTTTATATTTCCTGTGATTTCGTAAACCACTTTCCCTTTGTAACCCATTACGCCTGTTTGCATATTAATCAGGTCATCTTCGGGTGCTTTCTTGAAATCAGGATTATCACGCTTTTGCTGCATTTCTTTAGCCTTCAGAAAATCGCAAGGATCATATTCATACGAAATACTTATAGGGCAAATATTCAGTTCAGATATATTTTCGATAAAACTTCCTTTCGAATACATGCTTAGCATTTTCAATAAGCTTTCCTGCGTACGATCGTTCGAATCTTTTGCCCTTCCTTCACGTTGAGCAAGCCAAATCGACTGTTTTTTCTCGTGCAAAGTGTAATAAATGTAAGCCGACAATTTTTGCGAGCTTTCGAGTATTTGGCGTGCGCTCAAACCACGCTTTACGATAAATGATTTGTTCGTACGAACAAGTTCTTTTATCCATGGATAAATCAGCAGATTGTCGCCGATAGCGATTTCCACCGTATCCATTCCTTTCTCGATAAATTTACCGCAAAGAAAAGCCGAGTCAAGGATTATATCGCGATGATTCGAAATAAACAAGCTCGATTTATCACGATCTATTTTTTCTACACCGTTCAAATCAATTCCTTTTGTTTTATTGGCTTCCAGGTATTGAAGAAACGGCACCACCATTTCCTTCTGAAAATCGTAACTTGTGTGGAAGCTAGCCAAACGTTCTTTCAAATTCTCTTTTGGCATAAATGGATATATTGTGCTGAGGATCTTCATAAAAGGTTTTTCCTCACTCAATCTCATCAATGCATCGTGCACTTCTTCGTTAGTGTAACAACGTATATCATCAAAATTTGTCTCCATATTACGAATCAAATATATTTTAAACAATTAAGTAATTAGCCAACGTGATGGAACAAAAAACTAAGATATATGAAAACAACCGGTGCTGCAAGCATCATGCTATCGAACCTGTCGAGCAGTCCACCATGGCCGGGAATCACATTTCCAGAGTCTTTCACATCAACTGTTCGTTTCAAAAGCGATTCAATCAGATCCCCGAGAGTTCCGAAAATAACAATGATTTCTGAAAATATCAACCAATTTGTCAAGTTTATCTGAGGGATAAACAACGAGAAAACATAACCGGAAAGAATCGCAGCAACAGCTCCGCCAATAAAACCCTCCCACGATTTTTTAGGAGAAATTCTTTCGAACAAACGATGTTTGCCAAATGTAACGCCAAAGAGATAAGCACCTGTATCGTTCACCCAGATCGTTACAAAAACAGCAAGCAAAACGATAGGCTGCCAACCGTCGATATAAAGAATAAAATTAAGCAGTGAAAATGGTAAAGCGACAAATACCTGCCCCAAGACAAAATAAGCCCAATTGTGAATTGCATTTGGTTTTTGACGGTACAGTTCGGTTACGAGAACCAAAACCACATAAAAACCATATACAGAAAATAACGGATAACGGACTACACCGGAGGCATATAAGAATGAGCTTACAAATAAAAGAGCAGCTCCAATCACACCAACCCATAAATTCACAGAAACTCCATTTTGCACATTAGTCAAGGTATGGAATTCCCTAACTGCCCAGGCAGATACGATAGCAAAAAAGACAACGAACATATACGGGCTGAATAAAATAGAGCTGATAACCAGCACTACAAATAAAAAACCACTTAGCGTTCGTGTAATAAAGTTATTCATACAACAAAATCAATAGGATTTAAGGTAAGCAAGTCGTGTAAAAATCAATTTACTTTGAGCAATTTCATTATTTCATCGAGTTTTGGCGACAAAATAATCTCTGTTCTACGGTTACGAGCTCTTCCTTCCGGAGTCGCATTAGAATCTCTTGGAGAAAACTCTCCTTTACCCGAAGCAGTTAACCGGATGGGAGAGATTTTGTATTCGTCGGTCAAAATTCTTACAATCGACGTTGCTCTGGCCACACTTAAGTCCCAGTTATCTTTATAAACAGCAGTTTTAATTGGAACATTATCCGTGTGTCCTTCTACAAGAATATCAATATCGTTGTTTTTATTAAGCACATCTGCCAAAACTTTTATAGCTTCAACTCCTTTGGCTTCAATTGCAGCGCTTCCCGATTTGAACAATAGTTTATCGGACATCGACACATACACTTTTCCATTTTTTACTTCCACCGATAATTCATCCGATTTGAAACCCAACAGCGCATCTCTCAATATGTCATTCAATCTTTTGGTTATTGAATCCTGACGTGCAATCATTTTCTGCATTTCGGTCAATGATTTTTCCCTGTCCTGCAAAAGCAATTCCTTCTCAGCCAAATCGT
>JBBIID010000060.1:0-11407 GCA_037446675.1 Paludibacter sp. | reverse complement strand
TCCACGGCTCAAATATTGGCGGAGCTAATTGGTCATCACAATTTCGTTATTATTCTTCAACCCTTAATAAAACTGAAAATAATTTAGAGTCTAGAGTAACTGGATCAACAACACAGACATATGGATCGACTACTAAAACAATTCCTGCAGCACCATTAAAAATTACTTTTTTTCAAGATGCAAATGGATTTAACGAAACTGATTTTATTCCATATGATGTAACAGCAAAAAATAGTGCGGTTGGCGGTGATGTTACAGCTCCAGTATTGTCATCTGCAGTTAGCTCTGATGTTACTGAAACTTCTGCCAAGTTAACGCTAGCTGGAAGCGATGACTCTGGAAATCTTTTTTATTATATTTCTGGCAATGGAGTTTCTGAAGTGTCGTTTCTTCCAACCATAACTGTATCTGGCTTAACTGCAAGTTCTGCATATACACTAACAGTTACTCCAATAGACTTTACTGGAAATGAAGGAACTTCATCCAATGTTTCATTTACTACAGGAGGATTAGTTCAAATCACATCAGGAATTGCTCAAGATATAAAATTTGCTTTAAAAAGCACCACTACAAAACTGGAGTATTACTACGAATTTACAGATCCAACTAAAAAATTCCGCGATGCTTTTCTTAAAATTACTCCTGCAGGTGGAACTGAATTTGAGATTAAACCTACGTTGAGCCCAGATAGCACTTATGCTTATGGTGTTCTTGACAATGATGTTCGAACCAACGGGAAAATTTTATCTTTGAATTGTGGTTATATGATTTATAAACCTGTTCTAGACTGGGGAGAATATGTTGTTGCAAATACAAACATTACTTCAGGAGCTTTATCAGGAACTCCAATTAAACATCAAATGGGAAGTGGACCTTCACCTGCTGAAACTGAAGCGACAGCTCCTTCTCTAACTAGTGCTACGTTAAAAGATGTAAATGCAAATTATATCAAATTAAACATTAATGGTAGTGATAATAGCGGAACAGTTTACTATACTATTTCAGGAGCAAAATCAACTGTAAATGCGTTTAGAACTGGAGATTATTATTTAACCGAAATAGAGCCAGGTAAGACTTATAATTTATCTCTTCAACCTTATGATTTATCTGGTAATACTGCAGCAGCTCAAACTTTGACAGTTAAAACTATGCCTGCAAGAACTAACATAAATGACGGAAACTTAATGAAATATAATACCACTCTCATTAGTTCAACAGGAGCAGCCAATGAACTTGCTGCTAATATTGTTCTTGCAGGGAATTCATTAACACTTGGTTGCAATACAACTAATGCCGGACTAACTGGTACACAATTAAACAGAAAATTCTTTGATGCGACTGTAAAAGTAGATGGAGTATCATATCCATTAACTTTGGCTACTCCTGACTCAACTTCTGCTCAATTTACATTCAATGAGACTATCGGAGGGTCTAAAACGATTGCTGCAGGTAAGTCATTTACAATTCAATTCTCGGTTTACTGGACAAAGAATGCCGGAAATTTCTATACTGGAACGTTTACTTATACGATTGGTGACAATGGTCAAGTTGATGTTACTGGACCAACAACACCAGCACTTACTTTATCCGGAAGTTCTTTAACTTGGCCAGCTTGTACTGATGACTTAAGTGGAGTTAAGAGTTATTTGGTTTCTGAAACAGGACAAACCCCAGTTACTGTATTTGATTTGGGAGAAACATCATTTAGTTATACGATGATTAATCCAGCTGCTGTTGTAACTGTTAAAGCTCAGGACTTTGTTGGAAACTATTCAGCATTAGCATCTAAGAATGATGTTGGTACAGGTAACGAAGATGTTTTAAAGAACTCTCTAGTTGTTTATCCAAATCCAGCTAACGATCAGATCTCTATTACAGGCGATGTTCGCGAAGTTTCTTTATATTCGTTACAAGGACAATTAGTTCTTTCTGCTAAAAATGTAAATACATTAAATATTTCTTCGGTTACTAAAGGTTTGTATGTAGTTAAGGTTACAAACAAATCGGGTAACATCGTTTCTTCTAAATTAGAAATCCGTTAGTACTGTCAATAAATTGGAAGAGAGTTATTTTGCTCTCTTCCAGTTTTATCTCAAATAGAGAATAATTAAGGTTTCAAAAATTCACTAGGTTTAGTTATTAGTTTTTTTAATGGTATAAAAAAGTATACCATAAGCCCTTTATCGGCAAAATAGAAAAGAAAATGAGTTTAAAATTTCGATTAAATGTTTTAGTTTCCAGTGCTTTAATGCTTTTTGTGAGTTTTAATGGCTATTCTCAATCCCTTCTGGATAAAAGAATTGATGATTTGGTAGATGCAATGACTACTCAGGAGAAAATCGACCAATTGATTAATAACAGTTTTGGAGGAACTCCTTCCAATACGAGACTTGGAATTCCGGGATTTTATATGGACGATGGACCTCATGGATTGCGATTGACCACTGACAGAAATGGGCGAACCGCTACAGCTTTCCCTACAGGTGTAGCTATGGCCTCAACGTGGGACGAAGATATTGCATTAAAAGTTGGAGAAGCAATGGGAGTTGAGTTTTGGGCATTTAATCGAAGCCAGCAACTTGGTCCGTGTGTAGATATTTGCAGAGATCCTCGTGGCGGACGTACCGCTGAAAGTGGTGGTGAGGATTCTTATTTGGCAGGTCACATTGGAAAGGCCGTTGCCATTGGCATTCAGAAAAGCCCGATCGTTGCTACAGTGAAACATTTTATGGGCGAGAGTAAACAAGAAAACAGACATTACATGAATGTTCTGGCTTCTGACAGATGGTTGATGGATTTTGCTGGTTACAATTTCAGAACTGTTGTTCAGGAAGCAGGAGTTTTGAGTTTAATGGGTTCGTATAACAAAATCAATGATGATAAAGGTTGCGAAAGCTTTCATCAGCAAACAACAATTCTTCGTGAGCGTTGGGGTTATCCCTTTTATGTTGTTTCCGATTGGGAAGCCATTTTCGATTCGGAAAAAGCAATAAAAGCGGGAACTGATATTTGCATGGGTTCCAACAAATATGCGAATGACTTACCAGCATTAGTTGCTCAGGGAGAAGTAACAATAGCCGATCTTGATAGAGCTGTAAAACATGTTTTACGGACAAAGATATTAAACGGGATGTTAGATTATTTCCCTTATGGAAATACTTCGTATGCAAAAACAGCCGAAATCACCGCGATAAATAAGCTTGCGGCTCAGAAATCTGTCATTTTACTTAAAAATGAAAAAACAACGGGTCGAAAAGCAATTCTTCCTTTGAAAAAGACAGGAATTAAGATCGCTTTGATTGGTCCGAATGCAACAGCCGAAAATTTAAATTGTTTTGGAAGTAGTGCCACGTATCCACCTTATGGAGTAAGCGTAAAAGAAGGAATTGAAAGAATTATTGGAGCGGGAAATGTTTTTTATACAAAAGGCTGTGATGTAAATTCTACTTCGATAGATGATTATGAAAATGCAAAATCAATTGCTTCAAAAGCTGATATAGTCATTTTCGCTGGTGGACTCGACGATAAACAAGAAGGAGAAGGTTTCAGTTATGGGATCGATCGCAAAGGAGGATCGATTGAATTACCCGGAATGCAACAGGATCTGATTAATCAATTGGCAAGTGTAAATCCAAATATCGTCGTTGTTTTGCAAAGTGGAGGAATTTGCTCGCTTCCAAAATGTATTTCAAACATCAAAGGATTGATTTATTCTTTTTATGCTGCTCAGGAAGCAGGAACAGCTATTGGCGATGTTCTTTTTGGTAATTATAATCCGGCTGGGAGATTAGTGCAAACAATGCCGAAGAAAGATGCGGATTTCCCTGATTGGAACGAAGAAAATTTCCGAAAATTTACCCAGAATCTTGACGGTGGTTATCGTTGGTTCGACGAAAAAAATATTAAACCGGAGTTTGCTTTTGGTTTTGGATTAAGCTACACTACATTCGCGTATAGCAATTTAGTAGTTTCTGATGCAACAACAGCAGGGCAGCCAATAACAGTTTCGGTGGATATAAAAAATACCGGATCCATATTAGGCGAAGAAGTGGCTCAATTGTATATTAGTTCACCTTCCACGCTCGAATTGTGGATGCCTAAAAAACAATTGAGGGGATTTAAAAGAATCTCATTGAAACCCGGAGAAAAGAAAACAGTGACGTTCCATCTTTGTGCAGATGACTTTTATTTTTGGAATGGAACGCAATATCAGGCTCAGTCCGGAAATTTTGTATTCAGGGTTGGTGGATCATCGGATAATCTTCCATTAACAAAAAAAATAAAGCTGACCGATGGAACAAAAAAACCTGATTTGAAAATCACTCAGATTTATACAATGCCTCGTTATCCTATTGCGGGACAAGAAGTAAGTTTTTATGCGTTGGTAAAAAATCAGGGAAATGTATCAAATACTGCAGATTCACCGTATAAAATTGAATTTAAGATTAATGGAAAAAAGGTTGCAAAGGTAGAAAAATTAAACACCGTAATTGCTCCGGGTCAGGTTCAATTGTTAGCTTCATCAGGAGTTTGGAGCAATTCGTCTGAAGGAAAATATAAATTATCAGGCGAGTTAAATTTTGAGAAAGGTTTTGATGTTGAATGGGATGCAACAAATAATTCTTTCGAAAGAGAATTTGAAGTATTCAATACAAATGTTGATCCTAAAGTTTCGAATTTAGCGTATAAAAAACCGGTTACATGTTCGTCCGATTTTGCGGGAAACAAACCAACCGAAATGGTGGATGGCGACATGAGTTCTCGTTGGGAATCTGGAAGGTCGGACAATGAATGGAGCATAATTGACTTGAAAGCGATAGCAAAAATCAATAGAATTTCTATTGTCTGGGAAGCAGCTTATGCAAAAAGTTATAAAATTGAATGTTCGTTGAACGGTATCGATTGGACTCTGCTAAAAACAGTAACCAATGGAACGGGTGGCACAGAAACATATTTGATTGATTCCATCAATGCCCGATACATTAAAACCACACTTACTGAACGGACTCCTATTGAGAACGAAAAATATGGTTTTTCAATTTACGAATACATTGTAAATGGCGATATAATCGAGAAATTTCCTAATATGCAAATAGCTCAGGTAGCTCCTAAATTGTATTTGCCTTATGCAAAAACAATATTAAATGGAACTCTTTCGGGCGATGCTCTGAAAAAAGAAAAACTGGAGTATTTGTGGACGCTCGAATCCGGATCAAAAGATGTTGAAATCGACGATGTTCATTCGCCGTTAACGCTTGTGAAGTTTAAAACAGCGGGAACTTATGTGTTTAAACTTACTGGAACGAACTCCTATAAAAATTCAGCTTCTGCAGTGGTGACTGTTCAGGTGCAAAATGTTGACCCTTCGGATGATTTAGCGATAATGAAACCAGCAACAAGTTCGGGAATAGAAACCAGTGATAGCAGTGCAGAAAAAGCTGTTGATGGAGTTTCAACAACAAGATGGTCGTCATCCTTCAGCGATAACCAATGGTGGCAAGTTGATTTGCAACATCAAGTACTCCCATCAACATTAAAAATAGATTGGGAAGGAGCTTATTCTTCCGTATTCAACGTTCAAATATCCGACAATGGAAACTCTTGGAAGACATTATATGTCAACGATGATTTTAATGGAGGCACAAGTAACATTGTAAATGATAAATCTTTAACCGGGAGATTTATTAGGGTAAATTGTATCAAAAGAAAATTGAATGATTACGGAAATTCATTTTTCACGTTTGCTGTGAATGGATCGTATCTTTCATCAAAAAATAATGTACCAACCGCTGTGGCCGGAAGCGATATGATTTCAGTGGGTTCCTGTTCGTTGAATGGATCAAAAAGTTGTGATAAAGATGCTGATCAATTAACGTATAAATGGGAGCAACTTGCAGGTCCGGCTTCGGTAAAAATTGAAAATGCTTCTACAGTCATAGCTTCTGTAACAGGGATGAAGCCGGGAAATTATTATTTTCGATTAAGTGTTGATGATGGGAAGGATATTGATTTTGATGTAATTAAGGTAGTTGTAGATAAAGAAACTTCTGCCGAAATAAACAGATAAACGAGATTTAGTATTAAATCAATTAAAATATATTTTCTGTTCCTTAAATTTAATTCAAAATGAAAAAGAGTATTTTCATATTAGTTTGTTTTAGTCTTTTTTTTAAGATTGATGCCCAACAACCTATACAAGTTGGCGCTGGAAGCTATGCTGAATATCCACCCGAAAGTGTTCTGGACGAAGATGGATATTTCGCAAAAAATTATCGTTGGTTCAAAGACAATTGGGAGAATTTATACATTCACGAGCATGCGCGGCATAAACCGCTACCCACGAATAAATGGTGGACAAATTATGTTTTTTCTCAATATGGAGGCGATGCATGGGCTTACCCACAAGCAGTTTCTGCCGATAACGAGGGAATTAATATTAAAATACCGAATGGATTTCAGGGAAACGGAATGGCAACTACTCCATTTTTGGAAGTGAAAGGAGCGACTACTCTTCAAATAAATGAAGAAGCCATCCAATTTGCCGATTTTGAAAGTACTTCATATCCTACAGGTTGGACTGTAGGTGCAAATCCTGCTTTTCCCGGTCCGGTAGCCTTGTCGGAAATAACACAAAGTCCCACTCCTAATGGTTTTACAGGAACACGATTTGTGAATTCATTCAAAGGGGATGCTGCAAAACTTTCATTGACTTCTATTCCTTTCGAAATAACAAAAAACTATATCAAATTAAAAGTTGGAGGAGGAAATAATCCTGACCTTACTTATGTTGGTTTGTTTATTAATGGAACCAGGGTATTGGTTGAAACAGGTGCAAATAGCGGTAATCTCACTCAACGAACTTGGGATGTTTCGGCGTATGTTGGACAAACTGCTGAAATTCGAATTGTCGATAATTCAACTGGTGGTTGGGGATTTATTATGTGCGATGACATTATATTTTCAAATAGTTCCTTTGGTGGAACCGGCTATCCTGCCGATTTTGTGCCAAAAAATTCAAATGTTTACGATTGGACGGATTTTGGATTTACTTTCCGTAGTGAAGATATTAATGGACGTTTCATGGATGTAACGTTGGTTCATGGTATTCCATTTACATGGGTCGAATTAAATAATCTTGTTCCTATCATTAAACCGGGTGCTGCTGCCAAAGTTTATAATTTATCAGGAAATGAAGTAACGACTTTCCCGGTTCAACTCGAGGCGTGTACCATGGAATTTGGGAATCGCATCTATGGAATTCATTTACCCACAGGAAGCAAACTTTACAAATCGAAAGGTGAAGATTTTCAGGTCGAAATTCCTGCGAGCGGACCTCAATACTTAGTTGTTTCTGCATTACCAAATCGCAGCTTATTGTCGACTTATAACGATTATGCCCGCAATAAACCGCAAAATACAATTTATAGTTGGGATTATCAGGTAGCGGCCGGAAAAATAAAAACAACCTATAACATTGAGACAAAAAATCTTCAGAATTCTAATTTAGGCGGACAAACGCTTATGAGTTTCTTGCCTCATCACTATAGAAATACGACAACTAACTTTAGTTTTATTGCTGGTGCCGATTATCAGGTGGTGGTTGGTAAACTTCATACTGCCGCTGAAAAAGAATTTACAATTGATTATAAATTCGGAGGTATGCCGCCTTATTTGCCGGAGCCATTGGACATGACCGATTTGCAGAAAACACGGTTGAATTCGATGTTAACTGCGCGAGCAAATGCAGCCGGAGGCATGAATGGAAATACTTATGCGAAAGGCTTGGGCGAAAACTCCAATATAATGTTGATGGCAAAAGCTGTTGACAATCCGGGTTACGATAAACTGAAAACCAGTTTGAAAAACGAATTGATCAACTGGTTGACGTATGACCCTTCTGAAGCAACAGCAAAACAATATTTCTTTGCAAAATATCCGAATTATGGCGCGATTATCGGATTCCCTCCGGGATACGGTTCTCAAGGTTTCAACGATTTGCATTTCCATTATGGTTACTTTGCCATGGGCGCAGCTCGTTTGATGATGGTGGATGAAGATTTCAAGAAGAATTATGCAGGCATGGCGAAGCTTGTTACCAAATCGTTTGCCAATTGGAAGCATTATACCGAAGGTGACGATTATCTTCCATTCCTTCGAACTTTTGATCCATATTTAGGACACTCGTTTGCAGGTGGAACTGGCGATGGTGGAGGAAATAATCAGGAATCAACTTCCGAAGCTGTTCACTCGTGGTTTGGAGTTTATTTATTGGGCGTTCAGTTGAACGATCCTGAAATTATAAGCCTTGGTGCTATGGGCTATTTGCTTGAAACTACCGCCACCAGAGAATATTGGATGGATATGTACGATGAAAACTGGCCATCGACTTACACGAAAGATTATGTGGGAATTTTAAGAACCGATAATTTGGGTTGGGCAACTTATTTTAGCGGCGATCCAGCTTGGATTCTCGGTATTCAGGGAGTTCCCTGCGACTTTTTCTATCAATATTTGGGTCAGGATTCAATAAAAATGAATTCTATTTGGACATCGATGGTAAACGATCGAATGACCAATACATATGATCCTGATGGTGGCGATGGACCTTTAACTCCTGTTCCATTCTGTTCATCAAATAAGGTTTATGACAATATTGTCAATATGGATTCTTACTTGGGAGGTTATCATGTGAATATTCTCAATACGTTTAAACCTGAATATACTTCGAAATTAGTGGACTCGTTGTATGTACTTGGTGGAGCTTGGGCAAATGACATTAACTCAACGAGCAACTATTATATTGCCAATGCAATTCTTACTTATGGAACTCCAGCCGAAGGATATCATACAAGTATTCCTTCGGGAGCTGTTTACAAAAATAAAAAGGGCGAGTTAACTTATTTGCTTTATAATCCGACAAATGTCGATGTAAACGTTGATATTTATAAAAACGATGCGGTCATCGAAACGATTAAAGTTGGAGCTGGGAAATATTATAACTCAAGAATTGTAGGTGGACAAAAACCGGCAGTGACGATAACTTCGCATAAAGCAAATGATAAACTGGCGTTGAATTCAGACGTAAAAATATCGGCAACAGCGAGCGATAAAGATGGTTCGGTACAATCGGTTGAGTTCTTCCTTGGTGCTACTTCTATTGGTGTTTCGTACGTTGCTCCGTTCGAAATAACTTACAGACCAACTCAATCGGGTGTAAAAGAGTTGAAAGCAATTGCCACCGATAACGATGGAAATAAGAGTGATCCGTTTGTAATTTCGGTAGAAGTGCTTACTACTGCTCAAATCTCTTACAAAGGAACACCTTGGAATATTCCTGCCGATAAAATTTTGGCAGTTCAATTTGATAATGGCGGTCCGGAAATTGCATGCCATGATAATGAAATAGCAATTCAGGGCGGTAATAATCTACGTCAGGATACTGGTGTTGAAACCGAAAATAGTAATAATGGCGATGGAAACATCGGCTATACCAACGCGGGTGAGTGGTACGAATATACCGTTAATGTACAGACTTCGGGCGTTTATTCTTTCACTCCTCATTATTCTTCGGCAGGTGGTGCAACTATCCATTTGGAAGTGAATGGAGTGAATAAGTCAGGTGCTATCGTTATTAATAAAACAGGAGGTTGGGGAACCTACAAAGATTCGTTAATGGCCAACATTCCAATGGAAGCAGGTGTGCAAGTGTTGCGCTTGGCAATTGACAAAGCAGGCGTTAACTTAAGCTCATTCAGATTTGCGCTGACAGCAGATAAAATGCCTCCGGTAGCAAATGCGGGACAGGATCAGATTGTTTTGTGGCCAGAAACTACAGCGACTTTATCCGGTTCGGGACAAGCATTTGTTGGAGCTACAATTTCAAACTACGAATGGGAACAAATCGACTTAAATGATGCAGTTACGATAACAGATGCTGGCACTGCAACTCCGTCAATTAGCGGATTAAAATTGGGTACTTATGTATTTGAACTGACAGTAACCGATAACAACGGACTAAAATCAACCGATAAAGTCGTAATTTTGGTGAAACCCGGAAATTTTGCACCAATTTCGAACCCTGGAAATAGCAGAACTATTACTTCCAATGTTCAGGAAATAACATTGGATGGAAGTTTGTCGAATGATCCTGATGGAAACATTGTGAAATATGAATGGAAACAAATTGATACAAACAATCAATTGACATTAACTCAGCAAAATCAATTGGATCCAACCGCAACAGTAAGCGGATTCGAAGCAAACAGGCTTTATATTTTCCAATTGACAGTTACTGATAATCTTGGTGCTGAATCGTCTGAAAATGTACGCGTTGTTGTTGATGGTACTACAGGAACATTCAATCTTCTGAATAATCAACAATTCACGGTATTCCCTAATCCTTTTACCAATAAGTTGACGGTTCTTGTTGAGGAAAATTCAGGATTCAATAAACTTGTGGTTCATTCGTTGACCGGAAATTTAATTCTAGACAAAAATGTTTCAGGAATGTCGATGATTGAGTTGAATACAAGCGAGTTGAAAACAGGTTGCTATATCCTGACCCTGTCTTCGGAACAGCAGGTTGTATCAAGAAAGATAATAAAATAAAATTTGTAGATGCTTTAAAAACTCAATGTCTAATAAAATTGAGTTTTTAAAGTATTTATATCCAATTTCGATATTATGAAAAAATTACTATTATTTTTTGCTCTGTGTTTGCAGGTGCAGTTAACTTATTCTCAAATACAAATATCCTCGGCATGGGCATCGACTGAAAATGGTGGAAATACCGCTGCTAAAGCCATTGATGAGAGTTTGACTAGTCGTTGGGAAAGTGTTCATGGATCAGACGATCAGTGGTTTGCAGTTGATCTTGGCAAACAGTTTTATGTTTATACTGTCAATATTAATTGGGAAGCTGCTTATGGAAAAGCGTACAAAATTCAAATTTCTGACGACAGAACCTTTGCTACTTATACCGAAATTGCATCAATAACGGATGGTAATGGCAAATTAGATACTGTTTTGACAAATAACACCGTAAAAGGCCGCTATTTACGACTTCAGGGAATTACACGTGCTTTAAATTATGGATATTCAATTTATGATTTTAAAGTACTGGGCACTGAAACATTAAATCAGGTTGGTGTAACATTGGATGTTCCTTATGTTCAGTATATGAAGTTAAAGGTTGATCCTACCGATTTGAACGGTAATTCGGAGCTAATAGCTCAAAATACAGCTCAACAAATAAATTTGAGTTTTAATGAATATTCTCCGATATCATTAGATTTAATGGAATTCCGTGGAGATTTCTATTTTGATTTGTGGGCATACAAAAAAGGATCGACAACAGAAAAGGTCACGGGTGTTCCGTTTTCTATGACTGCATATGATGGAATGGTTA
>JBBIID010000059.1:9806-11454 GCA_037446675.1 Paludibacter sp. | reverse complement strand
CAAAATCCGGATGTATTGCTTCGCACACACACATCATCAGTTCAGTCGCGCGTAATGGCAAAGCAAAAACCGCCGATTCGCATGATTTTCCCGGGACGCGTATACCGCAACGAAGCTATTTCGTATCGTGCTCACTGTTTCTTCCATCAGGTGGAAGGACTTTACATCGACAAAGATGTTTCGTTTGCCGACCTAAAACAGGCGCTTATGTATTTTGCCAAAGAAATGTTTGGCGAAAATACCGACATTCGCCTACGTCCATCTTATTTCCCATTTACCGAACCAAGTGCCGAAATGGATATTTCGTGTAACATTTGTGGCGGAAAAGGCTGTCCTTTCTGTAAACATACCGGTTGGGTAGAAATTTTAGGCTGCGGAATGGTGGATCCAAACGTCTTGGAAAATTGCGGAATCGACTCTAAAGTTTATTCAGGCTATGCTTTCGGAATGGGTGTGGAACGTATTACCAACCTTAAGTATCAGGTGAAAGACTTACGTATGTTCTCCGAAAACGATGTTCGTTTTCTGGAACAATTCAAATCGGCATATTAACGAGCCTCAAATAATTTATAAATGAAGGGTCGATAGAAATTTCTATCGACCCTTCATTTGTTCTGATTGTTTTTGTACCTAGCTGTTCCAAATCTCCCATGCAGCCAAAGCCTGCCCTACCAACATGGCTTCGCCATTCAATCCCTGTGCACCTTTTTCTTTTCCTTTTTTCAGGAAAAGCGTTTCGGCAGGATTATACACCACATCAAAAAGAAAATGTTTATTAGAGAGAAATTGATAAGGAATATCGGGACACTCGTCGGAATGCGGATAAGTCCCCACAGGCGATGCGTTTACGATTAGCAGATTTTCGTTCATCACTTTTTCGTCTAATTGCTCGTAAGTCAGCATTCCCGGTTTTGCGGTTCGGGAAACAAATGTTGTTTTAATGCCCAACTTATTAAGGGTATAGTCGATCGCTTTCGAAGCACCTCCCGTTCCGAGAATGAGTGCTTTTTGATGATAAGGTTGAAGAAACGGTCGCAACGCATTTTCGAATCCGATAGCGTCCGAATTATAGCCTTTGAGTCGTAGATTTCCATCTTTGCGGATAAACTTAATCACATTCACCGCCCCTATTTCAGAAGCCGTTTCGTCCAGTTCATCCAAAAACTTAATCACTTGTTCTTTATACGGAATCGTTACATTTATTCCACAAAGCGCATCGTTTTTCAGCACCTCTTCAAAATCGTCAATGTTCGGCAGTTCGTACAAACTGTATTGAGCATCGATATTTTCTTTCGAGAATTTTTCAGTGAAGAATTTTTTCGAAAACGAGTGCGTCAACGGCATTCCTATCAATCCAAACTGTTTCATCATTCCTTCGTAACGTTTTATTTTACAGCTTTTCTCTTCCGAAAATGTTTGAATACAAAATAGATAATTACTAACACGAGAATAGCCAAAATAGCCAAGCTTAACTCGTGACTGTAACTATTAATCAGATCGGCTTGTCCGTGAGCCAAATAACCCAACAAGGCCAATACACTATTCCATATTAAAGCTCCAAGAAGAGTATAAAGAGTAAAACTAAATAAATTCATCTTTGCCAATCCGGCAGGAATGGAAATCAACTGGCGAATGCCCGGCACCAATC
>JBBIID010000059.1:0-9753 GCA_037446675.1 Paludibacter sp. | reverse complement strand
AATTTTCTCGCTGCTCAAGAGGAAAATACGTCCCAGCTTGCTATCTGCAAATTTATAAACAATTGGACGACCCAACCACAACGCCAGAAAATAATTAATATAAGCACCTAACAGCGCACCTAGCGTACCAAACAACACTACCAAAAAGATATTCAAATGGCTTTCGGGCTTGCTGGCAATGTAGGCAGCGGGCGGAATCACTACTTCGGAAGGAAATGGAATAAACGAACTTTCGATCGTCATCAACGCAGTGATACTCGCATAATTCATGTTCGAATCGTACCATTTTTCTACTTTTTGCACCATGGAGAGCGTATCGGAGTTTTCGGGAAGAGCGTTTGCTGAAATATTAAAAACAGTGGATGTAAAGATAAATGCAAAACAGAGAATCAGTTTTTTTGTCATACTTTGAAGTTATTGTTATTTTTTCTCATCAGCCGGATTCAACGCTTCAGGACATAGTTCGTAAAACAAACCGGTAGCCGATTCGTCAGCAAGGATAGCTTTATTAAGATAAAGTGCGGATTCTTCGTAATTTCCTGATTTGAATTGCGCAACAGCAATGAACAAATCAACATATTCCAGATTTGAGTCTAGCGCACTGGCAGCTAAATAGTATTGAATTGCAGTGGCATATTCCTCTTTTTCCAACCATATATTTGCAATTGCCAATAGAGTGTCGGGTTGTTCAGGGTCGAGTGTTATCGACTTCAAATAAGCCAACAAAGCATTTTCGTTATCGTCCATTCCCACACAGCTTTCGGCGAGATAAACCCACGCATCGGCAGCTTCGTCGTTTATGGCAAGAGCTTGCTGTATGTAATCGTAACTTTCGGAAAAGCGTTCCTGCTCGAGTAGGCAAATTCCTACTCCTGTTAGTGCTTCGAAGTTTTTAGGATTGCATTCCAGCGAATGAAGATAATATTTTATCGACTCATCGTACCGTTCCATTTTTTCGTAACATTCGGCAATAAACAAGTCGGACTGCCATTTGTCATCTGTCATTCCCTGGTACTCCTTATATGTTTCAATGGCATCTTCAAACATATTCAGTTGAAACTGAACATGTCCTTTTTGCAAACAGGTGAGCGAATCTTTTTCGTTGATTGTCAATGCAAATTCGTATGCTTCCAGCGCATGAGTAAAATCCTGCACGGCAAAATATATTTGTCCGAGATTAAACCACGCTTCGTCCATATAAGGATCGACATCTATGATTCGATTGTAAGTTCTAATGGCATTGTTGAAGTCGTTGCATTGTTCGTAGCAGAACGCCAACTCAAACAACAAATCGGTATTTTTGCGATTATACTTATCTCCGCTTTTCAAAAGATCCAGCGCAGTTTCGTAATCGCCCTGATTCAGATAAATATAGGCAATATCCAGATATACATTATCCGTATCGTCTGCTTCTTCTTTTAAAACTTTGTCGGCAAGAATACGAGCTTCGTTTGTTCTCTCCAATCGCAAAAGCACTTCTATTTTAAGAAGTTGCACTTCATAATCGGTCGTTTCGGTAAGCGATTCAAGCAGTTTAAATGCTTTTTTATTATCGCCGACAGCCAGATATATTTTTGCACGCTTTGTCTTTAACGTGTTATTATTCGGATGCAGTTTCAGTCCAAGCTCCAACGCCCGGGTGCAGTCTTTTGTCCGCCCTTTCCGAAGGTAATACTCAACAATTGTTTCCAGTTCTTCCACGTCGAAATAGCCCGTAGCATCACCTTCCAGATATTGCTCGTAGCGTTTCACAATGTCGTTGGATTCATCATCCACAGAATAGGATAATTTTCGATTCATAACCCAAGTTTTGTGCAAAAATAATACTTTAAATACAATAATATAAACCTATTAGCTGAAAGTTATGAACAATTAGGGTTTTAGGTTCAATCATTTAGTTATTTTCAACGAACGCTCTACAAATAGCAAGGAGCGTTTTGCCATATCTTTCTAACGTTTTGGGAACAAAAAATATTATTTGAGATGAACAAATTAACGCTTCATTTTTATAACATTCCTGTTTTTCTGCCGTTTTAGGAATGATATTTGATAGCTTCTTCATTCGTATAAATTGCAACTTTAAAACTTTACAAACTTTCTGACTTTAATAACTAAATCGTATCTTTGTATTTATTCATTGTAAATTTAGCATAATATGCATTTTTCGGTTCTTTTCACTCATTGTCCGGTTTGCGGCTCAACAAAATTTGTTCTTAACAATGAAAAATCGAAACGTTGTGAATCCTGTGGATTCGTTTTTTATGTCAACGCTTCGGCATCTGTAGCAGCATTTATTACGAACGAAAAAGGTGAATTGCTCGTTTGCAAACGAGGCAAAGAACCTGCAAAAGGAACATGGGATTTGCCTGGCGGATTTGTGGATGGAAATGAAACTGCCGAAGAAGCTTTAAAACGGGAAATAAAAGAAGAGCTCGATGCCGACATCGATTCGGAAAAATACCTGTTTTCGCTTCCTAACGAATACGAATACAGTGGAATGACGATACCAACGTTGGATCTGTTTTTCACCTGCAACTTAACCGACTCAACAGCAATTCACGCTGGCGACGATGTTGAAAGTTGTTTTTTTGTTTCATTACCCGAACTTAATCCCGATAAATTCGGTTTAAAATCAATAAAAAAGGGAATTTCGATGTTTATCGAATCCAAAAGTTAATATTAAATTTTATCTTTGCATTTAAATAATTGGTTGTAAAGTATTGATTTTTCGCGCAAAGTCGCTAATACACAAAGAAAACTACTTAGTTTTCTCTTTGTGTCATGTTTTTAAAATAATAGTAATACGAAAGTTATATATTGTTTTGCGACTTTAGGCCTTTGCGAGAGAATTAAGAGGCAAAAAATATCGAAACTCGACATTTAAAGCATATATATATCACATTATCAGCTTAATAAATTGTTCTATTACAAATTATTGCATTTATATCTTACAGAATATCTTCATCTTAATAAAGTTCACAAAACATAATATCACTGCGCGATGAAAAAAATAATCGTCTTAAGTTTACTTATCAGCCTGTTTTCAGGAAACGCCTTTTCGCAGCATACGCTTATTTACACCAATCCCGATGTTCTTTTTAATCAAGGTAAAGAACTCTTCAATCAACGAAAATATGCCGCTTCGTACCGGAATTTTGAGGATTTTCTGAAAACAACCCTGCCCATACAAGCCGGGCAAATTCAGGAAGCAGAATACTACATGGCCGCCAATGCTTACGAACTCAAACAGGATGATGCAGGATTGCTTTTGAAAAAATATTTACTCGAGCATCCTTATACGCCGTTCTACGACAAAACCAACCTTATGCTGGGAATGCTCGACTACGAAAAGAAAAATTATCAACCGGCATTGGCTTACTTCAATGCGGTAAACGAAAAGCATTTAAACAAACGCGAACGCATCGATTTTATGTTTTGCAAAGGCTACGCCTGCCTCGAAACAAAAAACTACACTCAGGCTCTTCCTATTTTTAAGGAATTGAAAGATATGAACTCACGCTACAATCTTTCGGCAACCTATTATTACGCTTACACCGAATATGCGCTGGGAAATTATACAGCGGCTCTGCCCGAGTTTTTGAAAATTGAAGACAACCCGGAATACAAAAACATTGTTCCGTATTATGTAATGCAAATTTATTATGCTCAAAAAGATTACGACAAGCTTACCGAACGTGGTGATGCGTTGCTTAAAAACAATCCTGATAATCCGAACAATGCCGAGATCTACCGGATCATGGGAGAAATTGCTTATCGCAATAAAAACTACGCAAAAGCCATTGAAAACCTGAAAAACTACGAACGACTGTTCCCACAGGTATTGCGAAACGACATGTATTTGTTAGGCTTATCGTATTATCAAACAAAAGATTACGCCAACGCCATACAGTATTTATCCAAGGTAACCACCACATCCGACGAAATGACCGAAAACGCTTATATGCACTTGGGAAATTCGTATGTAAAACTTCAGGATAAAGACAACGCACGTTTGGCTTATGAGGCATCGCTCAAAACAAATTTCAACAAAACGGTTCGTGAAGAAGCGCTTTACAACTACGCGCTTACCACTTACGATACAACTACTGCTTTTGGTGAATCGATTAAGGCATTTGAACAATTGCTTTCGGAGTTTCCAAATTCGAAATACCGCGACAAAGCGTACGATTATCTGACTTCGGTATATATGACAACCAAGAACTATGAAGCAGCTTATCAATCGATACAAAAAATTGCACAACCGAACGCCAAATTGCTCGAAACAAAACAATATCTGCTTTACCAAATCGGAACGGAAGCTTTCACACAAAACAATTTGGATAAAGCGATTCAATACTTTAGTTTGTCGCTGCAGAGTTCGTCGACAGGAAAATATTCTGCGGAAAGCTTATACTGGCGTTCCGAAAGTTACTTCCGCAACAATCAACCCACAAAAAGTATTGCCGATCTGAAAGCATTCTTCAATAATTCTTATTCAAAATCCAGCGCCAATCGAATTACAGCACAATACGCGTTAGCTTACGCCTATTTCTCGCAAAAAAACTACACCGATGCGCTTACGTGGTATTTGAAATATGTTGCTGCTGAAACAGATCAAACAGCGAACACCTATGCAGACGCTCTAAACCGTATTGGCGATTGCTACTTCAATGCACGTAATTTTTCGAAAGCCGAAACTTACTATACAAAAGCCGCTTCGATTAGTCCTAACACTGCCGATTATGCCATTTTCCAATCAGCTTATGTTGCCGGATTGCAGAAAAATTACAGTACAAAAATCAGCAAACTGGAAAAACTGATTTCCGACTATCCAAAATCTGAATATGCCGACAATTCTATGTACGAAATGGGACGCGCCTATTTGATGATGGAAAACGACAGCAAAGCCATTTCCACTTATCAACGATTGCTCGATTCTTATCCAAACAGCGATCAGGCACGAAAAGCGGCTGTAGAAATTGGTATGGTTTATTTCAACAATAAAGAATATGAACAAGCTATTTCGGCATTCAAAAATGTTGTTTCGAAATATCCGGGAAGTGAAGAATCGTACACCGCTTTGGAAAGTTTGGAAACGGTTTATATCGAAATCAACGACGTGGCAAGTTACTTGGCTTACACAAAAACACTGGGAATGAAAATCAGCTCGCAAACGGTGAGTCGCGAGGATTCGATTTCGTATATTGCAGCTGAAAAGCAATACATGAATGGAAATTATTCGCAGGCCATCAGCGGAATGCGGTCGTACTTGAATAAATTCTGTCCCGGAAGTCGTTACTGCACCATTGCTCAATATTATCTTGCTGACAGCTATTATCGTACCAACGATAAAGATAATGCACTTTCGGCATACAGAACATTGTTGCAAAACGGAGCGAACCAATATACCGAAGAAGCAACGATTCGTTGTGGCGAAATCACTTACGACAAAAAAGATTACGCTTCGGCAATTGGCTATTTCAAGCAACTGCAAAGTGTGGCTCAAACCACCGAAAACCGTAATGTCGGACGGTTGGGAGTGCTTCGTTGCAGTTATTTCCTCGATGATCATCAAACCACTATTTCGATTGCAAATGAAATACTTGCTGATGCACGGTCCACTTCAGAATTAAAAGATGAAGCACGTTACAATCGTGCAAAAGCCTATCTCGCTACCGGACAACAATCGCAAGCTGTTTCGGATTTGAAACTGCTCGCAACCGACACTCGAACCCTGAATGGGGCAGAATCGAAATATCTGTTGGCAAACCTGTATTTCGAACAGGGAAAACTGACGGACGCAGAAAACGAAGTCATGGATTTTGCAAAGAAAAACACGCCGTATCAATACTGGTTGGCGAGAGGATTCATTTTGCTATCGGATATTTACATCCAAAAAGGCGACGATTTCCAGGCAAAACAATATCTGTTGAGCTTACAGAAAAATTATACCACCGCAGACGATATTCAATCAATGATCAGCGATCGATTGTCGGCAATAAGCACACGCGAAGGCAGTAAAGTGATAAATTAAATAAGAATCTGAATCCCACTTTGAAAATTGATAATTCTGAAATTACGAATATGAAAGCACTAAAATATATTATCTCGTTGTTGGTTTTACTGGTTTGTACCACAGTTACTCTTTTTGCGCAGGATACAATTGTAGATCGTAATGTAACCGTCGAACGCGAATACAAACCGGTTATTCAGGATGCTGGAAAAATAAACTCAGTTCCCGAAGTGCTCGAACCAAATGTTGAAAAAACAGCACCAACCTACTCCGAGTTCAATTTGCCTTTAAACGCCGATTTCAATATCCATACGCTTCCGGCAGCCGAGCTTCAGCGTCAGAAACGTCGCGAACCCAAAGCCGGATTTACAAGATTAGGATTTGGGAATAACGTGAACACATTGGCCGATTTTGCATTCCCAATTGTAAACAAACCGGATATCAAGTTGGACTTTCTGCTGAATCATTACGGAACTTTCGATGCAAAAGCACATTCCGTTACCAAAACATCGCTTGCTTTCGATAAATACTTCAACTCTTTCGATTTATACGCCGGACTTGGTGGAGGTCATGAGTATTTAAAGTATTATGGCAATAATTTTAATCGTGCCAATTCAATCACAAATCTCGATACTTTAGCAGGACATATTGCACCAGCTAACTATCTTGAACAGGATTTAGTGCCGATTAATCGTTTACCTCGCACAGTCTCTATCAACGACTTAGCCAACGATTCTGCAAGCAACACCTTCTGGCGTTTTAATGCTTTTGTCGGTTTTCGTTCATTGCCATTAGCTACAGGACTTAGATACGTTGGAGAAGTAAAATACAACGTATTCGATTCTCATAACGGACTGAGCGAACACATGATTAAAACTATCGGAGGTTTCGACACTAAACGTGATAACAATCGCCTCGGACTCGATTTGGAAATGGATAATTTATTTTACAAATCCGACAATCCCGCTTTATCGAATTTCTGGAATTCGTACACCGTCTTTGCCATGAATCCTTTCTACAGCATCGAACGAGATACATGGAACATTCGTTTGGGAGTAAAATCGGCATTCTCGTTTGTCCACGGACGACCGTTCAGTCCTTCAGCCGATGTCAATGCCGAATGGAAAGCGATTCCGAAATATTTCTCCGTTTATGGAGGCGTTACCGGAGGCTACAGCGTGAATACAATGGACAGAATGTTTGCCGAAAACCGCTATTTATTTCCCGATGTCCGCGTGAAAGACACTTATTCGCCCTATGAATTTTTCGGCGGTGTAAAAATTAAACCGATCTACAATTTATTGATTGATGCGTATGTAGATTATCGTAGAATTGACAATCAATATTTTTTCGTCAACAAAGAATATAAGCTAACAAGTTCATCAACAACCATATCAGGAGCTGACTCCAGTATTTACTCCAATCGCTTTAATGTAATTTACAGCGGTGCTAACCATTTGAAAATAGGCTTAAGAGCAAACTATAATTTTCGCAACCTGATCAACATTCAGTTTAAAGGTGCATACAACAAATGGGATGTATCTTCGGAAGCTTATGCGTGGAACAAACCTAAATGGGAGTCGGATTTAAGTGCTACTGTACGTATCACCCGTAATTTTAGTGTAGATGGAAACGTATTTACGGAAGGCGAGAGATTTGCCAAACTGGGTGACTTAGCCATTAGAATGCGTCCAAAAGTAGATATAAACTTCGGAGCATCTTACTCCTATTTCGATTGGTTTACGATTTTTGCGAAAGTAAATAATGTCATAAACAATCCTTATCAAAATTTCTACGGATACGATGTACAAGGATTTAATGTCCTGGCTGGAGCAGCATTCTCATTTTAAAAATAAAACAACCTCAAGCAATCAATTTGCAATACAGATTCTTATACTTTCTTGTTAAGATGAGAAAACACTTTGAAAACACCGTATTCAATTATGCGTTGTACCTTTCAAGGAACGAAAAGACTTTTATTAAAAAAATGAAAAAAATAATTGTTCCCCATTGTTTGGAAAAATTGCAAACTTAACCGTGCAAATCGAATTTAACAATTAAAAGCTTGTATTTGATATTCCTCTGAAATGTACGTTAGGTTATGATCACGAAAATTACTATGTTTTTGCCTCCGAAACGATGAATCCTGCAATAGAAATCTCAGGAATTGCCAAAACAAACATGAACTAAATATAATTGCAATTTGTTTTGAAACTAATTTTAAAGACGCATAATCACGCGTCTTTTTTATTTTCAACAAAAAAAGATAATTTTACGGTTGGAAAAAGTACAAGAATTTATCTCAACATTATTTTGTTATGGCAAGCAACATATTAAGCATAAAAGAAAAATCCGTTCGGATCAACATAGATTCGATGTACTACGGGGCAATTGCCGAGATTGGCGGAGGACAAGAAACTGCACGCCATTTGTTTCAGGCCGGAGGAGCTTCGAACACAGTTGCGAAATCAATTTCGGCCTACGATAAGTTGTTTAGCGATCATTTTTATAATCAGGGAATGCCTTCGCGCTAAGCCAAGTTCAGATACTCCGTTATGCGCAATTGAATTAATCAAGATATTGGACAAGAAAAACAGTCAAAAATTCTTTGCTTTTGCCAACACGGTTGAGACGTTGAATTTCATGAAAACCAATCGTGGAAGCGGATGGCTTGGAATGGCTGTCGAAGGCACCGACAGATATAAACCCAATAAGATATTTATTCATGTAAAGCTACACGAGAATGATACGTTGCTGCAACAATATTCGTTGGGGGCTTTGGGCATTAATCTGATTCACGGGGGACTTTTTCAATGGGAAGATCCACGAAAAATATTGTTGTCGCTACTCGACAATCTCGATGTGGAACGCGTCGAAATAGATTATATTTACGTCGAAGGACCTGACTTAAAATGGTGCGACAATCGCCTTTTAAACCTAATGCTGGTAAGCCACAATATGACTCCGGCTATTATGTTCGACCAATCGGGGAAAGTGCAGCAACCGGGAGATATGCTTTACAAAAAAAATGTGATTGTGTTGCGCGGTTATTTCAGGCCAATCAATAATCTGGGAATGGAGTTTATTGAGGACAGTTTAGCTAATTTCAAACGGGACGAGGATTATAAACCGGATAATACGATTGCCTTTTGCGAAATTTCACTAAAATATTTAATGCAGGGAGAAAAAGTAGATGAAAAAGACTTTCTGCACCGGGTGGACTTGCTCAATATGATGGGACAAAACGTTATGGTCTCAAAATTTTATCGCTATTTCCAGCTGGTGAAATATTTTGAGCAATTCAAACTTATCAAGCTTCGTCTAGTGGTTGGGTTACCTGCTTTCGATAAAATTTTAGACAGTTCGAACTACACTGACTTACGTG
The DNA here is from genome assembly GCA_037446675.1 of Paludibacter sp. Taxonomy (GTDB): domain Bacteria; phylum Bacteroidota; class Bacteroidia; order Bacteroidales; family Paludibacteraceae; genus Paludibacter. The sequence goes on along the minus strand of JBBIID010000059.1, from coordinate 355 downwards.
GCGGATTGCTAGAAGCTACCGGAGCTTTATTCCAGGAAAATGTGAAAGTATATCTCTATCCATTTATCGACATGAATACGGGTGAAGTTATTTATCCCGAGAATTCCCATTTTTCCGAGACAAACCGAATTCTTTGGCAGTATCTGAATGCCACCAAAAAGATCCTTATTTTAAAGAGTATCCCTCACAAAAATCTGGAAATAAGCTCAGATTATATTTCTAAATTAATTGAAAATGGGGATGAAAGTTTAATTGATTATGTTCCCGAAAAGGTATTCAGGCATATTAAAGAGAAGAAGCTTTTTGGATATGGGAAGAATATCTGATTCCATTTTTTAGAAAAACTCAATCAGAA
>JBBIID010000058.1:0-11627 GCA_037446675.1 Paludibacter sp. | reverse complement strand
AAATAATCCGGATAAGTTTCCGTATGGCTATGTTTTTGAATTGAGCGAATCTGAGTTTTCAGATTTGCGGTCAAAAATTTTGACCGCAAATTTTTCAAAAACTAGAACTTTACCAAAAGCATTTACTGAAAAAGGACTTTATATGCTTGCTACAATCTTAAGAAGCAAGATTGCAACAGAAACGACGATAAGCATTATTGAGACATTTACAAAAATCAGAGAATTGACTCGGGCAGTTTCTGATCTTGTAGAAATACAGAACGAACCAAAACAAAAATCGCTCATAAAACGCAGTGGTGAGTTGATTTCAGAAGTGTTGGGTGATGCTTTGGATGCTACAGAAACCGAAACAAGCATTGAACTGAATTTTGCAGTGTTGAAAGTGAAGCATACAATTAAACGCAAAAATGGTTCAAACGAAGTTCACGAAGATGAACCGATTTATATAAAACTTAAAGAATAAAGTCTCGATAAACTCAGAAAGACTTAAAATTTATGGCAATACAATTTCAATATAATAAAACGTCGCTTCAAATGCTTGAGAAGAATCTCAAGATGCGTGTTCGTGCTTTACCTACCATTAAAAATAAGGAAAGTGCTTTACGTTTGGAAGTGAAACGGGCGAAGGATGACATAAAAAATTTAGAAGCAGAGCTGGAGCAACGAATAACTGCTTACGATAAAATGTTGGCATTGTGGGGAGAATTTGATACATCGTTGTTGAAAGTGGAAGATGTAAAAATGAGTGTCAAGAAAGTTGCAGGCGTAGGTATTCCTGTTTTAGATGAAGTTGTGTATTCTACGAAACCATTCAGCTTGTTCAATTCCCCAAAGTGGTTTGCCGATGGGTTGACTCTGTTGAAAGAACTGGCACAAGTGGGGATCGAAAAAGAATTTTCGGCTCAAAAATTATTATTGTTGGAATACGCCCGAAAAAAAACGACTCAAAAAGTGAACCTGTTCGAAAAAGTTCAGATTCCGGGTTACGAAGATGCTATCCGCATGATAAAACGATTTATGGAAGACGAAGAAAACCTTTCAAAATCGTCACAAAAAATAGTAAAATCACGTCAACAGCAAATGAAGGAGGTTGAGCTATGATTTTAAAAATGAAAAAATACGCATTTCTGGTGTATCACAAACAATACATCGATTTTCTGGAAAAAATCCGGGATATAGGTGTGCTGCATGTGATAGAAAAACCAGAGGGTGTTGCCGAGAATGACGAATTACGTGAAAAAATGCAATTATCGGTTCGGATAAAGTCGGCATTGAAACAATTGGAAAAACGAATTCCAAAAAATGCGACTCTTGCCGATTATAATCCGGATTTATCTGGTCTAGAAGTGCTTGCTAAAGTGGAGAAGGTTCTGAATAAAAAAGATGAACTAGAACAGAAACTTCTGCAAGTTGAGAAGGAGCAGGATAGGATGGAAGTTTGGGGAGCCTTTGATCACAGTAGATTGGAACAATTGAAAGATACCGGATTTGTAATCAAATTCTTCTCGTGCAATTTGCGCAAATTCGATCAGGAATGGGAGGTAAAATACAATGCTTTTGAAATAGATACTGTTGGGAGTACCCGTTATTTTGTGACCGTAACCCGACCTGATGAAGTTATTGATATTGATGCAGATCCTATAAAATTGTCAGGTAAAACATCAGAGCAGTTGGGTGAAGAAGCTTCGGAGATAAAATTTTCAATCGAAAATCTGAATACCGAATTGATTCAAATGTCGGTGGTTGATTACAATACTTTGAAGTCCGTACAGGTGGATGTGTTGAGCGATATTGACTTCTCGAAAGTGTTGTTGAACACTAAAGCGGAGGCTGATGAAAAGGTCATGTTGCTGGAAGGATTTTGTCCGGAAGAATCGGAAGCGAATCTGATTGATTATTTGGAAACAACCGATATATATTATGAGGCTTCAGTTCCAACCGACGAAGACAAAGTACCAATTAAGCTGAAAAACAATAAGTTTGCCAAATTGTACGAGATGATTGGTGAATTATACGATTTGCCAAATTATCACGAACTCGATCTGACTCCGTTTTTTGCTCCTTTCTATATGTTGTTCTTTGGGTTATGTCTGGGTGATGTTGGATATGGTCTGATTTTGTTGTTACTGGCGATTTTCCTTCGTCCGAAGATGAAAGACGGAATGAAATCGGTCATGACTTTATTGATTTGGTTAGGCTCAGCTACTATGGTAATGGGAACTGTGAGCGGAACATTTTTTGGATACAACCTGTTGGAATCAAAAATTGAATGGCTCGAAAGATTCAAATTTATGATGCTCGACTCTAATCAATTGTTCTATTCATCTCTTATTATAGGAATTGTACAAATTCTTTTCGGAATGACTGTGAAAGCAATCGGGCAAGTTCGCCGTTACGGATGGCCTGCTTCGTTTGCAACATGGGGCTGGTTAATTCTTCTGTTGGGAAATGGTGGAACATTTCTTGCCGGAAGCTACGCAGGACTAGCTCCTGAAGCAATAAAATATATGTACATCGGATTTTCTTCGCTCGGAGGGCTCTTTGTATTTATTTTGAATGATATAAAACGAAATCCGCTAATTAATGTGGGCGCAGGGCTCTGGGATGCATACAATATGGCTACAGGAATACTTGGAGACGTATTATCGTATATTCGTCTTTTTGCTTTAGGAATTTCCGGCGCAGTAATGGGATTTGTATTCAATGATTTGGCATTTAATTTAAGCCCTGATATTCCGGGTGTGAAGCAATTAGTGATACTTATTATTCTGCTGCTCGGTCATGGTATCAATATCTTTATGTCGTCGTTGAGTGCCTTTGTGCACCCAATGCGTTTGACTTTCGTAGAATTTTATAAAAATTCAGGATTCGAGGGCGGTGGCAAGAAATACAAGCCATTTTCAAAATATAAAGAAGAACAAAAACTATTTTAGTAAGTAAAAGAAACAATAATAAACAATCAATTTAAAACAAGAAAAAATTATGGAACCAATTATTTTAGCGTACATCGGAATAGGTTTAATGGTCGGAATGGCAGGTGTTGGTAGCGCTTTCGGAGTTACAATTACCGGTAATGCTGCTATTGGAGCTTTAAAGAAAAATGCTGATGCTTTCGGTAACTATATGGTATTGAGTGCACTTCCAGGAACACAAGGACTTTACGGTTTCCTCGGTTACTTTTTGTTAGCCGGAAAACTTAATCCTCAAATGACTTGGGGAGCTGCTGCTGCTGTTTTCGGTGCAAGTTTAGCTTTAGCATTAACCGGATTCTTCTCTGCTATCCGTCAGGGACAAGTTTGTGCCAATGGTATTGCCGGTATCGGTTCTGGCTACGATGTGTTCGGTAAAACTTTGATTTTAGCGGTTTTCCCCGAATTATATGCTATCGTTTCGTTGGCAGCTGTTTTCATGATCGGTAACGCTATTTGATATTAAAAATATTTAATAGAAAAAGCTCAAACGATCGTTCACGTTTGAGCTTTTTCTATTTTGTTTATAGTTACAATTTCGTTACTTTTGTAGGCACAATTATTAAATTGTGAGATTGAAAAATGAAAAAAAAAGGGATAAGTCTTAAGCCGTTTATTCAAAAGATACGATTCAAATACCGTGTTTCCATTTTGAATGAAAATACGTTGGAAGAGTCGTGGCATGTTCGTTTGTCCCGGTTTAGCGTTTTTTTGTTTGCATCTACGTTTACGCTTCTTACATTTATCATTCTAACCATTCTTATTTTTACCACTCCCATCCGAAATTATTTGCCGGGCTATGGCGATGCCGGAAACCGGAATAAAATTATCCAGAACAGCATGAGAGCCGATTCGTTGATGAAACAAATCGAACTTCAAAAAGGATATATGGATATTTTGAGAGGGATTGTGACTGGTGATATTAAACCTGATTCGATTGCTTCGCTCGATTCGGTAGGACTGAAAGATCGCGCTCAGATATTGCTCGATAAATCGAAGAAAGAAAAAGAATTTGTGGAGAAATACGAAGAGCAGGAAAAATATAATTTAGCGAGTATTGATGCGAAACCGAATGAAAATATGTATGTTTTCTTTCGTCCCACAAGAGGAGTTATCTCTTCATCTTTCAATATTTCCGAAAATCAATATGGAATTTATATGATTACTTCTCCGAGCGAAAGTGTGCTAAGCGTATTGAGTGGTACGGTGGTTTATGCGGCATTTACTTTCGATTTTGGGTGGGTAATTCAGGTTCAACACGATAATAATTATCTGTCGATTTATAAAAATAATACACGCTTGTTGAAAAAAGTGGGTGATGAAGTGAAGGCTGGCGAGAGCATAGCCATAACAGGCGACTCTACGGGGAAAAATGCAGGTTCTCAGTTTTATTTCGAATTGTGGAAGCAAGGAAAACCTGTAAATCCGGAAGACGTGATTATTTTCTAATACTCTATGAAAGAAAAAGTTGATAAAAAACAAATAGCGATTCTGGGTTCTACAGGTTCTATTGGAACGCAAACACTGGACGTAATCTCAGAAAATGAATCGTTGTTTGAAGTGTATGCCTTAACGGCCAATAATCAGGTTGATTTGTTGATAGAACAAGCACGCAAATATCAACCGGAAATGGTGGCTATTGCCAACGAATCGCACTATTTAAAACTGAAAGAAGCATTGTCCGATTTGCCTATTAAGGTCTTTGCAGGTAGCGAATCTATCGCGCAAGTTGCCGAAATGCAACCTATAGATATTGTGCTGACGGCAATGGTCGGTTATTCCGGTTTGAAGCCAACGATAAAAGCCATTAATGCCGGAAAGAAAATTGCCTTGGCCAATAAAGAAACATTAGTGGTTGCAGGCGAATTAATTTGCGATTTGGCTCTTAAAAATAATGTTGCAATTCTTCCGGTAGATTCCGAGCATTCTGCCATTTTTCAATGTCTGGCAGGTGAAGGAAATAATCCTATCGAAAAACTGATTCTTACCGCTTCAGGTGGTCCGTTCAGGACAAAAACCATGAGCGAACTCGAGCATGTGACCAGTGCCGAAGCATTGAAGCACCCGAATTGGGAAATGGGCGCGAAAATCACCATCGACTCTGCCAGTTTGATGAACAAAGGTTTTGAAATCATCGAAGCAAAATGGCTTTTTGGAGTTGTTCCTGAGCAAATCGAAGTCGTCGTTCATCCGCAATCGATTATTCATTCGATGGTGCAATTTGCCGATGGTTCCATTAAAGCTCAACTTGGAATGCCGGACATGAAGTTGCCAATTCAATATGCTTTGACTTACCCCGAACGATTGAAAACTAACTTCCCACGATTCGATTTCAGCGTTTGTTCGCAGTTCACATTCGAACGTCCGGATATGGAGCGTTTCCGCAATTTAAGTTACGCCTATTATGCGATGGAAAAAGGTGGAAACATGCCTTGTATTCTGAATGCTGCCAACGAGGTGGTTGTAGCTGAATTTTTGAAAGACAATATTGGATTTTTACAAATGAGCGATATCATCGAAGATGTTCTGCTGAAGGCGAAATTTATCGACAAACCGACTTACGATGATTATGTAGAAACCGATAAATTGGTTCGAATCCTGACTAAAGAATTGATAAAATAAATGGACGTACCTAAAACGGAGGGAATAAAATACGCTGGTTCGAAACTGAAAATTTTACCATTTATCTGTGAGATGATAAAGGATTTGAGCGGAGTTCGAACGGTTCTTGATGGTTTTAGCGGTTCTACACGAGTTTCACAGGCTTTTGCTCAATTAGGTTTTTCTACAACGGCTAACGACATTTCGGTTTGGTCGGAGGTTTTTGCCACTTGTTATTTGACCGCAAAAAAAGACGATAAATACTATCTTGAGATTATCGATCATCTAAATGCTCTTAAAGGAATTAATGGTTGGTATTCCAAATTTTATGGCGGAACAATAAATGAGGCTAAAAAACCGTTTCAGTTAAAGAATACTCAAAAGTTGGATGCCATCCGGCAGGAGATTGAAAATCTGAATCTTGAATGGGAAGATAAATGCGTGCTGCTGACAAGTCTGATTTATGCTTTAGACAAAGTTGACAATACCTTAGGACATTATGTCGCATATTTATCGAAATGGTCGCCGCGTTCGTACAATGATTTGCAATTGCAATTGCCAAATCGATTTCCGTTGGCAGGAGAAAATCGGGTTTTTCGCGATGACATTTTTAATACGATAAAAAATAATTCGTTCGATTTAGTCTATTTTGATCCACCCTACGGCTCTAATAACGATAAAATGCCTCCAAGCAGGGTTAGGTACACTTCGTATTATCATTTGTGGACAACGATAATAAAAAACGATTGCCCCGAACTTTTTGGAAAAGCGAACAGAAGAATTGATTCCAAAGATGCTATTTCAGGCTCGGTTTTTGAGGAGTTCAGAAGGTCTTCGAGCGGAAACTTCATTGCTATGGAAGCCCTTCGGAAATTGATGAAAGAAACAAATGCGAGGTATTTAATGTTATCGTATAGTTCGGGAGGAAGGGCCACTAAAGAACAATTAATGGAAATCATTGCCGAGTCGGGAAAATTGTTGGAGATAAAATCGATCGATTTTAAGAAAAACGTAATGAGTAATATGCGTTCGACAAGTGAATGGATAAACTCGGATGGAAAGCATAACGAATATCTCTTTTTAATGGAAAAAAAATAAATTAAGCTGTAAAATAACGACAAAAATTATATATGGAAACATTCTTTATCAGGGCATTACAACTCATTTTAAGTCTCTCTATTTTAGTGGTTTTGCATGAATTCGGGCATTTTGCATTTGCAAGATTATTCAAAGTTCGTGTCGAAAAATTTTATATGTTTTTCAACCCTAATTTTTCATTAATCAGAGCAAAAAAAATAAACGGCAAATGGCAATATAAATTTTTCGCAAAAAATGTTCCGGCAAACGAGCGTCCAAAACGCGATTTTGATGGCGATATGGTTGTTGATGCAAAAGGTAAAACAATAATGGAGCCGATTCCACTTGATGAACTACAAGAAGGCGATTGGCGCAAATATCCCGATAATACGGAATGGGGAATTGGCTGGTTGCCATTAGGCGGTTACTGCAAAATAGCAGGAATGGTCGACGAATCGATGGATATAACTCAATTGTCGTCCGAACCTAAACCGTGGGAATATCGTTCGCGCTCGGTGTGGCAGCGTTTGCCAATAATTATCGGTGGCGTGCTCGTGAATTTTATTTTGGCAATGGTTATTTATGCTGCCGTTTTATTCACTTGGGGCGAAGATTATTTACCACTTCAAAATGCAAAATACGGACTTCAGTTTTCTGAAACGTTGTTGAACAATGGTTTCCGAAATGGCGATAATATTGTAAAAATTGATGGACAAGCTGTTGAGGATCATGCTGAAGTGGTTGAGAAAATATTGATAGATGGAAAACAATCGATTACTGTTCTTCGCAACGGAAAACTACAGGAAATAGAATTGCCTTCGGATTTCGCTCAAAAAGTATTGGCTTCCGGCGATACGAAATTTGTATCCATCCGTCAACCTTTTGTTGTTGCTGATGTTGCTGACGGTATGGGAGCGAAGGCTGCCGGATTGCAAGCAGGAGATAGCATTGTTGGTGTAAACGGCAAACAGATGTTTATATTTCAAGATGCAGCAGACGAGTTGTATAACTCCATCGATAAAAAAGTAGCGATTGACTTTGTTCGAAATGGAGAGTTGAAACAAGCTCAGGTTCAGGTTGATGAAACTGGAAAAATTGGAGTTGCTCCAAAACCTATTTACGATTTCTTTGAAGTAAAACATGTTGAATATGGCTTCCTTGCAGCCATTCCGGCCGGAATTAATCTAGGTGTTGAAACACTTACAAGTTATGTTAAACAGTTTAAATTGGTGTTTACAAAAGAAGGAGTAAAACAAATGGGCGGTTTTGGAAGCATTGGTAAAATGTTTCCAAAAGTTTGGGATTGGCAAATATTTTGGTCGATGACTGCCTTATTGTCAGTAATTCTTGCGTTTATGAACTTTTTACCTATTCCAGCTTTGGATGGTGGTTATGTAATGTTTCTGATTTATGAAATGATTACGGGTAAAAAGCCTAACGATAAGTTTTTGGAATATGCACAGACGGCAGGTTTTTTCATTTTGATGGGCTTACTTGTATATGTAAATGGAAATGATTTGTTTAAAGCATTGTTCAAATAATATATGAAACCCAAAATTCTTTGTTATCCAAAATGTGGAACATGCCAGAAAGCCGAAAAATGGCTGAAATCAAATGGCATAGAGTATGATTATCGACCTATAAAAGAAGAAAATCCGACAGTAGTTGAGTTGAAAAGTTGGTTGGAAAAGAGTCAGCTTCCCGTTTCAAAGTTTTTTAACACGAGCGGTTTACTTTACAAAGAGCAGAATATGAAGGATAAAGTAAAGGTTTTACCCGAAAATGAATTAATCGAAATTCTCGCTTCCAATGGTTTGATGGTAAAACGTCCGATTCTGTTGACCGGCGAAAAAGTGTTAGTGGGATTTAAAGAGGAAGAGTGGCAAAAATTATTGAAATAGACTTTTAGTTGGTGCAATTACGGCACATTTCATATTGCTTCCTGTTTTGGAGAATTGATTTTCTAAAACCGGAAGCTTTTTTGTTTCTCCAAACTTCAAGAAATGAATGTTTATTGATGTTGCCGAATGAATATGCCGATTTTTTGTCGAAACAGCAAGGCAATACTTCTCCATTTAGGTTGATTACTGCGCCGCTCCAAAGTCTCCAACAGCGATTGGCTTGCGCTTTCTTTAATGCAAAGTGCCCATCCTTGTTTTCTTTGTATCTCGAAAATTTTGTGTTTTTGGGCATTAAGTCATTTCCGTTTTCAAAATCGCTGAGCTGAGCTGTTTTGAAAGTTAGTTGATCCACCTGAAAACTTTTTGCCAATTTCTTCATTTCTGTAATTTGATGTTCATTTGAGCTTAGAACCAGAAATTGAAGTTCGATAAAAGGAGTCGCCGAATTAAGCTCTTTTTTGCTGTCAATCAGATTTTTAATTCCTTGTAATGCTTTTTCAAGATTTCCTCCGATTCTGTATTTTTCATATGTTTCCTGAGTGGTTCCGTCGATGGAGATAATTAATTTATCGAGTCCGGAATGAACAATTGCGCGTGCTTTGTTTTTGGTCAGAAATTGTCCGTTTGTAGAACTGGAACAATAAATTTTTTTTGAATGAATGATATTGATCAGTTCTGTTAATTGAGGATGTAAAAAAGGTTCTCCCTGAAAGTATAAAATTACGTGGATAAGAGTAGATTCCAATTGATCTACAATGTTCGTCAATAAATCAATATCAAAGATTTTTTTTTCAGTTGCGGGAATACAATTACTGCCTACAGGACATTCAGGGCAGTGTAAGTTGCAAAAGTTGGTGGCTTCGATCGAGATAAAAGACGGGCTCAGTTTTTTTGCGGACAGCTTTTTCCCAAATGAAAACAGATAGGAAGTGTATAGAAGCAGGTAGTTTTTAATTTTCCGGTAAGTAATATATCTGCTGTTGTTTCGCAAAAATTGGAAAGTGTGTAATAAGCCTAACATTTAATCTATTAATGTAAAAAATACCTTATTTGTCGTTCCTCAGCACTTGTTTTTAAGTGTTTTAGCATGTAATTAACAAAAAAATGTCAAAATCGTTTACAAAGTAATATAAATTTCGTTGAAAGATTGTATATTTGTAGTCTTAAAATCAAAATATTCAAAATAAATAATTAATAAAAACACAAAATTTATGAGAAAGCAATTATTCTTTGTTATTTCGATGGTGCTTGGGTTGTTTTTTACGTCTTGTACCAAAGATATGGCTGCACTTGATCCAAGTTTATTCAAATGCAATCCAAATCCACTGGAAGTGAAAGGTGGAAAAGTTGAAGCAACGATTACAGGTACTTTCCCAGAAAAGTATTTTAATAAAAAAGCAACTGTTACTGTTACTCCAGTCTTGAAATTCAACGGACAAGAAGTTAAAGGTACTCCTGTAACTTTCCAAGGAGAAAAGATAGTTGGTAACGATCAACAAATTTCTTATAAAGCCGGTGGAACTTATACAATCAAAGCTTCTTTCGATTATGTACCAGAAATGGCTCAGTCAGAATTGTTTTTGAATTTCTCAGCAACTACAAAGAAAAAAACATACGAAATTCCTGCTGTTAAAGTAGCTGATGGAGTAATTGCTACTTCTCAATTGGCTTCTACAAGCGCAAAAGAAGTAAATGCGGCTATCATTCCTGATAAATTCCAACGTGTTATTCAGGAAATGCAAGAAGCTGACATTCTTTTCTTGATCCAACAATCTAATTTACGTACATCAGAAACTAAATCGGCTGATATCGTTGATTTGACTAAGAAAATTAAAGAAGCTAACGAAACTCCTAACAAAGATGTTGCAAGCTTCGAAATTTCTGGTTATGCTTCTCCTGATGGAGGTTTGGATTTGAATACAAATTTGGCTGAAAAACGTGAAAAAGTTACAGTTGATTATTTGAACAAACAAATGAAAAAACTGAAAACTAAAGTAACTATCGATTCTAAATTTACTGCAGAAGACTGGGATGGTTTCCAAAAATTAATGGAAAGCTCAAGCATTCAGGACAAACAAGTTATCTTGCGCGTGTTGAGCATGTATCAAGATCCGGAACAACGCGAACGTGAAATCAAAAACCTTTCAGTTGCATTCAAAAGCATTGCAGAAGAAATCCTTCCTAAATTGCGTCGTTCACGTCTTAAATTGACTGTAGATGTAACAGGTAAGTCAGATGAAGAAATTGCTGGTTTGGCAAAATCAAATCCTGCTGGATTGTCAGTTGAAGAATTGTTGTATGCTGCTACTTTAACTTCTGATTTAAGCGAAAAGGCTGCAATCTATCAAAAAGTTATCGACGTTTATCCTGCTGATGCTCGTGGATACAACAACATGGGTGTAGTTAAATATCAACAAGGAAATGTAGCAGATGCTTCTCGCTATTTCTCTAAAGCATTAGAAATTGCTCCAAAATCAGCTGATGCTAACTACAATGCTGGTGTTGCTTCTATGGCTAAAGGCGATTTGGCTGCTGCCGAAGAATCATTTGGTAAAGCTGCCGGAACTACTGGTAACTTGAGCCAAGCATTAGGAACTTTGAACATAATCAAAGGTGACTACAGCAAAGCTAAAACTTATTTTGGTTCTACTTCTACAAACAATGCTGCATTGCTTCAGATTTTGAATGCTGATTACAGCGGAGCTCGCAAAACATTATCAGAAGTTGCTGAGCCAGATGCAACTACTGCATACTTAGGAGCAATTATCGGAGCTCGTACCAACGATCGCGATGCCGTTTACAGCAACCTTAAAAATTCTGTAAAACTGGATAGCGCAATGGGTGCAAAAGCATTGAAAGATATTGAGTTCTCTAAATTTGTTGCTGATCAAACTTTCCTTTCGATTGTTAAGTAACGGAAACGAGAATTAAACTCATAGAAAAATCCGATACAGTTATATGTATCGGATTTTTTTTACTCTTTGAATTTTGATAAAACTGAACTTCTGTCATGTCGCTATGTAGCCATGCGTATTTGGCAGTTTTAAATTTCATTAATAGTATTTGAAAGAACAACACT
>JBBIID010000057.1:4431-11698 GCA_037446675.1 Paludibacter sp. | reverse complement strand
ATAAGCATTGTTAAATTCGTAACGGTGACGATGTCTTTCAGAAATTAAATTCTGAATCATAACGTCGGGTATAAGCATTAGTAATGTCAGAATGGCAATAATAATAGCTTTGAGGGTAATTGATTGACCGAATTTTTCTACCTTTTGCACAACTGTTTCCATAAATTTAGTTTTTAAAATTATATTTATAAAGTACTTTGAAATTCAAAGTTTAATGATAAAAAAATTATTTGATGAGTTTTTCAAGTGCATTCAAATGCTCCTGAAAACTCTCCCGTCCCAAATTTGTAATTGAGTAATTTGTATTTGGTTTCCGATTTATAAATTGTTTGTTACTAATGATATATTCCATTCCTTCCAAAGCCTTTATGTGGCTGGCTAAATTGCCATCAGTCACATCAAGTAGAGCTTTAATCGTACTAAAGTCAGCCGATTCGTTTACCATTAAAATCGACATTATTCCCAGCCGAATTCTACTTTCGAAAGCTTTATTCAGGTTTGCAATTATATTTGTCATTACTTTTTTAAATCGTATTTTTTATACATAATTGCGCCGTAAACGATGTGGCAGATACCAAATCCTATCGTCCAGAAAATGATTCCATGGTATAAAAATATTAAAGCGCCAATTCCAAGGATGATTTCTGTCAATCCTAAATAATGAATTTCATCTAAAGTGTATTTCGAAGCATTGACAAGCGCTAAACCATAAAAAATTAAAGTGATAGGTGCAATTAAGTAAAATTCACTTTTGGATATTAGAATTATCGAAACAATGCCGCCTACAGCCAATGGAATGCTCAGATTGTAAATTATCCGTAGCGTCACTTTATTAAGCAATTTTTGATTACTCTTCTGCGCTTTCCTCCACGAAAAATAAATTCCAAAACCTATCGAAATAGTGAGAACAATAAGTGCATCGGCAATTAGTAAAGTTTCGGCAAAATCGCTGTAATATGGGAGGATAACAAAATAAGCAATAGCTGCACCTACAATAGCTGTAGTGCCTGCGGTAATACCGGATAATCCACTTAAAGATAAAAATTTAGATGATTTTTCCATCATCTCTCGAATAATTTTTAAATCTTCTAATTGCTTTTCCATATTGTTGATCTGTTTGTAAAGTACTTTGAATTGCAAAGTTAAAGTTTAATTTTGAATAAAAAATATTTTTCTGAATATTTTTTGAAAATAATATGTTCTCTGTTTTTATATGTCTGAACGTTAATTATTTAATTGTTATTCGCAGGAAGGCCTAGCGACTTAAGTTTCATCATTTCAGCGATAAAAACAACAATCTTTCCTATCTTTGTAGTATGTTACAAAATTTTATTTCTTCCCGGATAAAGGCTCAACTTCCTTTTGAACCAACGCCTCAGCAATCTGAACTGATTGATGAGTTGGGCGTGTTTCTGATGTCTGAGGATAGAGAAAAAATTTTCCTGCTGAAAGGTTATGCCGGAACCGGGAAAACCTCTGTTGTAAGTGCTTTAGTGAGAGCTTTGACGGAGCTTAAACAGAAAACGATGCTTTTGGCACCTACCGGTCGTGCAGCCAAAGTGTTGGCCAGTTACTCTGGTGCCTCTGCATTTACCATTCACAAAAGGATATACCGACAAAAGTCGATGTCCGAATTTCGGTTTCAGCTGAATGACAATTTATACAATCATACATTATTTATTGTTGACGAGGCTTCCATGATTTCGAATACCGGAACGGAAGCCGTTTTTGGCTCGGGTCGCTTGCTTGACGATTTGATTGAATTTGTGTATAGCGGTGAAGGTTGTAGTTTGTTGTTGCTGGGCGATACGGCTCAGTTACCACCGGTAATGCAGCCATACAGTCCGGCTCTCGAAGCGGATAAATTGTTAGGATACGGTTTGCATTTGCATCAGTTCACGCTGACTCATGTTGTTCGACAGGCGCTTGAGAGCGGAATTTTGCACAATGCCACTTCAATAAGAAATCAGCTCAACGGCGAACAGACAAGTGAAATTCCACGTTTGGAGCTGGATGGATTCGATGATATTCGTCAGTTGAATGGCGAAGAATTGATTGATGAAATTCAACGGTCGTACGATGGAGTGGGAGTGGAGGATACTATTGTTGTAACGCGTTCGAACAAAAGGGCAAACATTTATAATAATGGAATTCGAGCCAGGGTAATGATGAAAGAAGAAGAGTTGACAAATGGCGATTTACTCATGGTGACCCGCAATAATTATTATTGGAATAAACCGTATAAAGAAATTGATTTCATTGCCAATGGTGATATTTTGCAGGTGGTAAGAGTTCGTAAATATTACGAGATGTATGGATTTCGCTTTGTGGATCTGACTCTGAAATCGCTGGACTACGAATGGGAAATTGATGTGCGGATTTGGCTGGATAGTCTTCAATCGGAATCACCAAGCCAGATGAATGAAATGTCCAACAAATTATTCGAAGCTGTAGCTGAAGATTATCCTGAAATCACCACCAAAAGAGAAAAATATAAGAAGATTTTCGAGAATGAATACTTTAACGCCTTGCAGGTGAAATTTGCCTATGCCGTAACGTGCCATAAAGCGCAGGGTGGACAATGGAAAAAAGTATTTATCGATCCCGGACAAATATCGGACGAACAGGTTGATGCTGATTTTTACCGCTGGTTTTATACCGCTTTAACGAGAGCTTCTGAAAGCGTATATTTGGTGAATTTCCCTCCTAAAAAAGGATAAAAAAGAAGATTTAAGCTTTTTTATTCAAATCATTTCAACAATTCTCATACTTTCAGCGCATAAATTTGTTTATAAATAACTGATTTACTTTATTTTTTTGTAAACAAGGCTAGTTATCTTTTACGATATAGCAATTTAATATTTGAAAAAAATCACTGACTCCCAAAATGGGTGCAAAAAAATTACAACTAATATTGCTTTATTTTGCATGTCTGTTCCCTGTTGACATGCTTTTTTCTCAACAAACTGGTACTTTGTATTTTGTTGAGAATTCACCTTTGCGCCATATGTATAATCCTGCATTTCAACCGCAGGAAGATTTTTATGTGAGTTTGCCTCTGCTAGGTTATTTGAATGGTGAAATAGGAAATAATTCTTTTAAATTTAATGATTTGCTTTATAAACAAGGTGATGGGATGATTAGTTTTTTGAATAGTGACGCTGGAATAAATCGATTTTACAGTACGTTAAAGCCAAATTCGACTTTCTATTCCGGTTATCAGTGGAATATCATTTCATTTGGATTTAAGCTAAGTTCTTCGTTTTTCAATTTTACATATTCCGAAAGATTTTTGGGTAGTGTAAATTTACCTCGAAATATTGTCGGTATCTCACTTTACGGGACTCCTTCGACCGGTGGAACATTTGATTTTTCTTCATTACAAGCTGGACTTACGGCTTATTCGGAGGCTGGTTTCGGCTATTCAACCCAGTTGAATGAAAAAATATCGGTTGGAGGTAAATTTAAATTGTTGTTCGGACATGCAAATCTTTCCAATGTAAATCGGTTTTTCAATTTGCAGGCTGAATCTACTGGTTGGCAATTTAGTGGAAATGGAACGGCCTATGTTTCCAGTCCTGTATTGCTAAATTTTAGTGCAGATAATAGATCATTTTCATATACAACACCTCAAAACTTGAATGATTGGTATAAGCCAACAGGCCTGGGTTTGGGAATTGATGTCGGATTGATTTATCATTTAAACGATAAAATTAATTTTTCTGCTTCTGTACTCGATATTGGGTTTATACGTTGGAGAAAAAATACAGTTAATCTGAATTATGATATCGATTACAATTTCAGTGGAGCGGATCAACTGAATCAAAATCCCAATTCCACGTCACTTGTAGATATTTACAATCAAATGGCAAATGGCAATCCATTAGTCGATACTTTGGTGACGGCATTTAATAGTTCTCTTACTTCATCCCGATCGTTAAACAATTATTCCACATCGACATCTGCAAAATTAAATATTGGGGTTGAATACAATTTTCATGAAATGTTTGGAGTTGGGTTGTTGTCCCAAATGCAATTGTATAAAAACATATTGCAGGAAGATGCAACATTAGCATTCAATGTTCGGCCATATTCCTGGTTAAATGGCTCATTGTCTTATTCGTTAACCAACGGCACATTATCGACTTTTGGATTGGGGTTGGGTGTAAAAGCGTCAAATGTCAGCTTCTTTTTTGCTACCGATTATATTTCAACTCAAAGGTTAAAGTTTAATCCTTCGGATGTCGACAGTTCTTTGCCTGATTGGAATTTTTCGGTACCCTACAATTCAAGAGCCTTTAATTTTGCGATAGGAATAAACTTAGTATTCGATTATCCTTCAACAACTACAAATTATAGAAATAAGTCGTCGGGGAGCAGATATTTAGATGCCGGGAAATCTGGTTTTCTTCATCTTTTGAAAGGACTTCACACTTATAAGTCAAAAAATGAATGTAGATGCGATTATAATTAAGTCACTTGTCTGTTAAGGCATGTGAAAAATGTGCGGGCAAATTAAAAAAATGTTATCTTTGAGCCTGTTTCAATTTTTGCGATAAAAGTGGCCTTGTTTTCATAAATGTTGTGTTAGTCGGCAACTTCGTTATTTTTGGAGCGTAAGTACAAGATTTGAATTAAAATATTTTTTTTGATAATTAAATATTTCTAATTTTGCAATTAAGCTTTTTATGCTGAATGTAGAGTCTAAAAGATTCATGCCAAACCTTTTTTGAATGAAAAGAGTATACCTATTTGTTCTGTTTTCGATAAACATTTTCATTTTCTCGTCTTGCGTTACCGATTACGATTTTTTCGATGTTTCAACCGACATAAAAATAGATCAATCGCTCGTATTGCCAATCGGAGAAGGAAGTGTTTCGGTGGATGATATTCTCAGGAAAGTAGGTTTGCCTGATAAAATTGATACCACCAACTCCATAATATCGTATGTCGATTCATTTAAATTTGAGTTTAATTACGCCGATTTAAATAAAGCTGATACAATAAAGCCTTTCCAAAAGTTTCTATATCTTCCTACACCAAAGATACCCGCTAATGTCGTGTTAAATTTACCTCCATTCGATGCTTCTATTGAAATGAATGTGAACCAGAATACAACGAATGAACATATTGATAGGGTAGTTTTAAATTCGGCAAAAATGAAAATCACACTCGAAGTGTCGCCGGATTTACAGTCAATTTCTCCGTCGGACGTATCGGTAGATTTTCTTTTTCCACAAGATGTTGTAACATTTAGTGATAATACATCCACCAACTTTCAACCCACTGCTTACGGTGAACCTGGTTTTGTTCCTATCGGCAAAACAACAATTATATTAAATGGATCTAATGTGATTCCGCTTAAAATTAAGGTTAACATAAAAAGCCAGAGTACTGATACGCCATTACAACCGGATTCATACGTTTTACTGAAAATGAATTTTGTAGATGTGGACTTAGCACGTGTGTACGGATTGTTTGATGTTCATTTGGATGATGAAAATGTGTTTGATCTTGGCGTTAACTTTGACGATTTTATCCCAAATTCGCTAATAAAAATAGCCAATCCCCAATTAAATCTTTCTGCAACATCAAATGTAGGAATGAACTTCGATTTGAATATCGATTACCTGAAAGCCTATAATTCGTCAACTCCCTCTAATGTTTTCGAAGCCGTTTTTGACAATCCGAAAACAGGAACCCGAAGCAAGTCCTATTCGGATGTTTTCGAAGGGCCGCAAGTTTATGGAGATTGGGTAACTAAGAATTTCTCTCAATTCAATAATGTGAATGGTGAATTTGACAAAGTGTTTGATCGCCGACCTTATCCGAATGTACTTGCCTATAAAGCATCTTTATCGACAAATGCTGCCCGTGTTTCCAATTTTATTTCAAACGACAATAAAACCAATGTTTCGCTCAGGTTGAATGTCCCGTTCCAACTAAAGGAAGATAGTTATTTTACGCTAACCGACACCATTAAAGATCTAAATATCGGCACAACACTAGATCAAATCGATTCGGCGATATTGGTTTTAACGTTGAAAAATGGCTTCCCGCTAAAAGCAAAATACAGAATGACATATTGGAAGTCGGCTGCGGCTAATGACACTGTTACGGCAATTGGGGGTACAATTAATACTGTTGAAGACAATTCTCAATTAGGAAATATAACGAGTGAATATCTTGTTCGTTCGGCGAAGGTCGATGCCAATGGTTTTGTAAATGAAGTTATCCCGCAGGAAATTAAAATAATGCTGAATAAAGCGCAAATAGAGGCATTGAAATCAACCAGGTTTATCATATTTTCCCTTTATCTTACTGGTGATGAAAGAGATGTTGATGGTTCAGCAACTTCGTTTCCAATAAGTTTTACCACACGAAATAATTTTGGTGTAAAACTGGGATTATTTGTGAAAGCAAATTCAATTATCAACTTATTTAATAACTAATAAACTGGATTTTGTTGTCGAATATTGTACATAAATTAAAATTAGTAATTTGTATGTCGTTGTTGTCGACCTTTATTGGTCGTTCGCAGCAAGTGAATACACTTTATTTTATGAACAATGTTCCGGTTCGTAATTCATTGAACCCTGCTTTTCAACCGTTAAGCAATTTTTACCTCGGTTTTCCTGTGTTTGGATTTTCTTCTGTTGGTTTTTCGAACAATTCGTTGATACTGAATGATATTATATATAAAGACACAAATGGCGATCCAATAACATTTCTTCATGAAAATGGGAATAAAGCTCTTTTCCTTAATGCCTTGAAAAATCCATTTACTACAAATTTTGATTCAAGAATAAATTTATTGGATTTCGGCTTTAGAACTGGAAAATCGTATTGGAACTTATCGATTGCTGAAAGATTTTCGATAAGAAACGGCTTTCCCAAAGATCTTTTTAAGTTTATTCTGATAGGTACGCCGGATATCAATCAAAATACTTTTCATTTTACTCCGTTGTCGTTCGACGCAACTCTGTTCACCGAGGCGGGATTGGGTTATTCCAGAAAGCTTGATGATAAATGGTCGGTCGGCGGGAAATTAAAGCTGTTGCTGGGAACAACGAATGTGTCTTTTCGCAACGAAAAATTCGATTTCGACGCAAGCGTTGATAATTGGGCTGTGAAAGGCAATGGTTCGATGAATTATTCTTCGCCAATTAACCTCAACGGTAATAGTCTTACCGAATTTAATCCTACTTTTCCCACAGCAATAACCGATTTTTTGCAACCATCAGGTTTGGGAGCCGGAATTGATTTG
>JBBIID010000057.1:0-4411 GCA_037446675.1 Paludibacter sp. | reverse complement strand
GCATTTTCGCCAATAAAAAATTTGAATCTTTCGGCTTCGGTAAACGATCTTGGATTTATTAGTTGGAATAAAAATCTGAAATCCTACGGATTTGATGTCGATTTCAGGTATACTGGAGTGGATAGTTTGGGAATAAATTCCAATACAGATGTTTCGTATTATGTTTCGAAATTCTTAGACAATTTTCAGGATTCATTCAAGGATAGTATCTCAACTCCAAATCAGTCATATAAAACGTATCTTGCTCCAAAATTAAATGTTGGTGCCGAATATGGTTTTTTCGAAAATAAACTGAGCCTCGGTCTTTTGTCGTGTACGATTTTGGAATCGAATAAGTTGAATGAAGAATTAACTGTTTCGATAAACGGCAAACCTGTAAATTGGTTTAATCTTTCGGTTTCTTATTCTGTTTTTAATGGTAGAATGAGCAATGTAGGCGCAGGCCTAGGGCTTAGAACCGGATTTTTACACTGGTTTGCTTCCGCCGATTACATTCCAACGAATTACATGCCATTGCCTCTGGAAAAAATCGACTCATCGCTTCCTGTATTTACAGTATTAATTCCGAATAGAACACCGGGGATGAATTTTGCCGTGGGTGTGAATTTCGTATTTGGAAATAGAAAAGACAGTGATCGAGACGGCGTAAGAGATACAAAAGATTTATGTCCAGACACCCCAAGAGGCGTAAAAGTAGACAAAGAAGGTTGTCCTGCTGATTCTGATGGCGATGGAGTTCCGGATTACAAAGACAAATGTCCGAAAACTCCTGCCGAAGCTCGTAAAGCCGTTGATGCCGATGGCTGCCCGCTTGATTCTGATAAGGATGGAGTGCCCGATTATTTAGATAAATGCCCGGATACACCTGAGAGCTTAATTAAATTTGTTGATGAAAATGGCTGTGTGGCAGACAGCGATCAGGATGGAGTAGCCGATGTAATGGACAAATGTCCGGATACGCCACAGAATGTGAAAGTAGACTCTGTAGGTTGCGAGATTGACTCGGATGGTGATGGTATTATTGACTCCATCGATAAGTGTCCGGATACTCCTTTGGCTGCAATTGGAAAAGTAGATAAAGACGGCTGCCCGTTGGATAGCGATGGCGATGGTGTGTTCGATTATTTGGATAAGTGTTCCGATACACCTGCTGAAGCAAAAGGAAATGTGAATGCAGAAGGCTGCTTGCTCGATTCGGACAACGATGGTGTACCTGATTACTTGGATAAATGTCCGGATGTAAAAGGTTCTGCGAACAACAATGGTTGTGAAGAAATAGCAGCTAAACCAGTCGAAAAGCCAGTTGAAAAGCCAATAATAAAGGAAGAGCCTCAACAGGTTCTCAAACTATTATTCCAAAAAGCGTTGCAAGGCATTCAATTTGAATCCGGTAGTGACACTATTATGCCTTTTTCACATAAAATTCTGGATCAGATTGCAGGAGTACTTATTGCAAATCCAACTTACTTGATTGAAATAAGAGGATTTACCGATAATGTTGGCGATCCAAAATTGAATTTGATTTTGTCGGAAAAACGTGCCCGAGCTGTAATGAATTATCTCGCGGCAAAAGGTGTTAAATTGAGTAGAATGACTGCCAATGGTTATGGAGACACTTTACCTGTTGCCGATAATAAGACTGCAATCGGTCGGAGTTTGAATAGGAGAGTAGAATTTATTGTTTCATATGAAGAAATTACGTTTGATTAGATATTAAAATATTTTGTTAGATTTTGATAGAATGAAAATTTTATGAAAATTAAAAGAACAAAAA
Source organism: Paludibacter sp. (assembly GCA_037446675.1). Lineage (GTDB taxonomy): Bacteria > Bacteroidota > Bacteroidia > Bacteroidales > Paludibacteraceae > Paludibacter. Next base: position 2,637 of record JBBIID010000057.1, on the reverse strand, counting down.
AAACTTTTATTTGTTTGAAATTTGAAAGCAAAAATAAAGATTGCATTACATTTTATAAACTTTATCTAAAAAAACAATTATGAAAACAATTAAAAAATTTTGGTTTGTTATTTTTACATCATTATTCGTGTTTACTTCTTGTGATTTGTTGTCAAATCTGACAAAAGATGTCGATATTGATGCTCCGGATGTGGAGTTTCATGTGGCAGGCTCAGCAGCAAGTGTAAAAAGTAAAGTAAATGGGGTTGCTAATAGTGAAACTCCTGTTGTTTTATTAAATCGCAAGGTTAATTTGAACATTACAGAGGAAGTAAAAAACACAGTTAATCTTGATTTGAATGTTGTGAAAGCTCTTCGGTTAAAGTCAGCTTTGGTTACAACTACAACGAATGATTTTAATTTAAACGAATTGTCGGGCCTTAAAATGTATTTTGGAGAGGAAGCTACTGATGCTAACCTTGTGGCTAAGGTAAGTTCGGTTGGGGCAAATTCGGTGATTTTAGAAATTTTGTCGCCGGATGTTTATAACAAACTCGGCACAGATGAGTCCATCAATATTATTATTACAAATCCGCAAGCGCTTACATTGCCTTCGGTAGATCTTATTTTGTCAGCCAAATATACCGTAACGATTGGATTATAATTCAGGACGATAAGATAGAACTGATAAAAAATAGCTGTTGGAATTTTTCATCAGCTATTTTTTTGTGAAAAATCCATCCGTTTTTACTCTTATATATATTTATTGTGTGTTTGTAGTAAATTTTATATTATTTTTGGAAATTGTTCCGCTTAAATAATCAATCATAAGTTTCCTTAAACCTATCAAAGTTATGTATAAAGATATTAAAGCATTTGTTTTGTCATTGTGTTTCTTCTCTTTGCTGTTAAGTGCTAACGCACAACAGGTTAATACAATGTATTTTCTTGATAATGTGCCAACCCGGCATTACTTAAACCCGGCCTTTCAACCGTTAAGCAATTTTTATCTGGGCATCCCTGTTCTAGGCTATACTCAGTTTGATATGGGTATTAATAAGTTTGCGTTGAATGATTTAAGCCCTAATTTTAATGTCAGCCCGTATACTTTTCTAAATACTGATGCCGATAAAGCTAAATTTATAAACGGATTGTTGCCAACAACTTTGCTGGGAACAAACATGAACGTAAATCTTTTGAATTTTGGATTTCGGGTGCGTGATTCCTACTGGACTTTTGGAATAACCGAAAAAGTACAAGCTGGTTTTGGTTTCCCGGTTGATTTGGCGAAGGTAATTGTATATGGTGTCAACGAGACCAATGATCGGTTTGACTTGAAGGAACTTAATTTGAACTCAAGCATTTTTACCGAATTTGCTTTCGGGTATTCCAATAAAATAAATGAGAAAATATCGGTTGGAGGTAAACTCAAATTTCTTTATGGTACCGCAAATATAAAAGCGTCGAATGAATCGTTTACTGTTAATGTTGATGATCCTTGGTTACTGGACTTAAAAGGAACCGTGAATGCTTCTTCACCATTCGTTTTAACCGGGAATAATATTTCTACGTTAAATGCCTCGGATTTGCCCGGCGAGATTTCTGCATTGATAAGCCCAAATGGGTTGGGAGCTGGAATCGATTTAGGGGCAACCTATAAGCCCATAAACAATTTGACAGTTTCAGCCGCTATAACCGACCTTGGATTCATTAACTGGACAGGAAATGTTGCTAATCTTTCATACTCGGCGAACTATACTTTATCCGGAATGAATAAAGTAGATTGGGATCATTTAGATTTCGACGCAATAATTGACTCCACAAGTCTCGACGGAACTTATTCCGATACAATTTTACACAATTCTTATTCTACCTACACTACGCCTAAATTAAATATTGGAGTTGAATATGGATTCTTTAAAGATAAATTGAGCATTGGTTTACTTTCGCGCACTATTTTTCAGAATAAATCAGCTTTTGAAGAACTAACGGCATCGGTCAACGGAAAACCAATTGACTGGTTCAATATGTCACTTTCTTATTCTGTATTTAACGGGCGGTTTAGTAATATCGGTTTAGGAATGGGTGTGCGCATTGGATTTATTAATTGTTTTCTTGCCGCCGATTATATTCCTGTAAGCTATAAATCAATTTCAATGAGCGACATTTATTCCAGTTTGCCAACGACCAATATTCCCATGCCAACAAAAACTTCGGGAATAAATCTGGCTTTCGGAGTTAATCTCGTGTTAGGAAACAGAAAGGATAAAGACAATGATGGCGTAATTGACCGTAAGGATAAATGCCCGGAAACGCCTTTTGGTGTGATTGTAGACAAAAAAGGTTGTCCGCTTGATACAGATGGTGATGGAATTCCGGACTATTTGGATAAATGTGCAAAAACTCCACCAGAAGCCTATAATCACATTGATCAAAATGGTTGCCCGGTTGATAATGACGGCGACGGAGTTCCCGATTATTTGGATCAATGTCCCGATAGCCCATCTGAAGCATTAGGATATATTGATGAAAAAGGCTGCGAAAAAGATACGGACAAAGACGGTGTTTACGACTATATGGATAAGTGTCCGGATACTCCGGAAGGTGTCAAAGTTGACTCTGTGGGTTGTCCGTTCGATACTGATGGTGATGGCGTTT
>JBBIID010000056.1:0-11719 GCA_037446675.1 Paludibacter sp. | reverse complement strand
GACGTTACATACAACACTGGACGTATATTTCGTGTAAATACGGGTATTACTCTTACCCTCAAAAATCTGACATTAAAAGACGGTGTTGGAACTGAAAAGGCGGGTGCTATTCATGTAAATGGTGGAGCGCTTGTTGCTGAAAATGTAGTGTTTGAAGGAAATGAAGCAATGGGAGTAAACCAACCTGCAGGTGGTGCCGTGCAAATAGATAAATCAACAGGCCTTAGCTTCAAACATTGTGTGTTCAAAAATAATAAAGCAGAAAAAGGAGGAGCTGTTTATATTCAGGATACACAAACTGCATCAACAGAAATTCGTTTCGAAGCTTGCTCATTTGTTGAAAATGACGCAACTGCACGTGGTGCTGGCGCTTTATTCTTCAGATTATTGGCTGAAAGCAATACAATAAACATTATCAATTGTACTTTCTCAGGAAATAAATCGAGTGGTAATGGTGGAACAATTTCTATTTACAACACTCCTGCAAGTACAACCTGTAATATAGTAAACTCAACAATAGTTGGTAACATCGGTCGTTCCGGCGGTGGAAGTGGAGCAGGTATCCTAGTTGGTGAAAATGATAAAGGAATTATGCTTCGAATTCAGAATTCGATTATTGAAGGAAATGCCCTTGGAGCAACAGCAGCAAATACTGCAGAAGACCTTACTTACTTTTCAACTTATGAACCAAGTTCTTCTACTTTAAGAGTAAGTAACTCATTTATCGGAAATGTGTTTGTGTCGGGTGCAAGAACAATAGCTGCCGAATGTTACGAAGGAGATAATCATTGGAATTATATGCCAAGAACTTATGACCCTATAAATATGCTTTCAGGAGTTGATAATTTTGATGCTGCTTTGAATGTATATAAACTAAAAGAAGGTGCCATGGCAATTGATTTTGGAAATGCAACTTATCTTCAAACGTTGAATATCACAACTGATGGTTTGGGTGCAACAAGAACTTTTGCCAATGCAAAATGTAGTGCCGGTGCAGTAGAATATGGTGCTGTAAATGCTCTTCCTGCTATTAATTTATCGGATGCTGCAAAAATTTACCAACACAACGGACAGTTAATTGTAAAAACCGTAGAATCCAACGAAATAAATTTGAATTTGTATTCAACCAACGGACAATGCGTGTTGCAACAATCAGCTGTAGGAACAGAATTGAATGTTTCAGCTACTCAATTTAAAGGTATTTATATTGCAAAAGTAACATTAAAAGGAAAAGAGTTTACCCAGAAAGTAGTGATTAAATGAAAAAATATTTTTTTCTTATAATAGTTTTGTTTAGTGGGATCATGTTGTGGAGTTGTGTCAGCGATGACCCAACTCCCACGCCCGATCCTCCTGATACGACAGAACCGGAAGATTCTATTCCGGTAACAAACCCCAATGAGGTAGTTTACGACGAAACCGGTTGTTTATATACCTCATACAATAAACTGGTGATGTGTGGCTATCAAGGTTGGTTTTCCTGTCAAGGTGATCCATCGAAGATGGGTTGGGTACACTATCCTCACGATGGAGTTCTCAAACCAGGATCAATCAATATCGATCTTTGGCCGGATATGAGAGAGTATGAAAAGCAATATGCTGCCCCGGGATTTAAATATGCTGATGGAAGTCAGGCCTATCTTTTTAGTAGCTCTGATTCTTCTAGTGTTGATCTGCATTTTAAATGGATGAAGGAGTATGGTATTGACGGTGTATTTGTGCAGCGTTTTGTGTCACAAACCACTGGTGGATTGGCAAAAGAACGTGTAAATATGGTTTTGGAACACTGTCTGAAAGCAGCCAAAAAATATGGTAGAGCCATTGCCATTATGTATGATGGAAGTGCAGGTAGTGTTCAGGACTATGACCGTATTACAAGTGATTGGAACGAACTTGTTGAAAAATACAAGTTGTTCGACAATGTAGAAAATCCAACTTTTTTACGCCACAATGGTAAACCTGTATTCTCGCTATGGGGTTACGGATTTACAAGCCGTGGATTCGATCCTAAGATATTCGACAGCATTTGCGAAAATGTGAGAGGTTCGGAAAAAAAGAAAGTTACGATTATGCTGGGAGTTCCTTATGGCTGGCGCACACTTAGCAGCGATTGTGTCGATGACGAACGTTTCCATGAGTCGTTAAAAAAATGGGTGGACATTATTTCTCCATGGGCTGTTGGACGCTATAGTTCGGCCAATGCTTCTACGACAATTGCGAATAATATGGCCGCTGATCTTCAATGGTGTAAGGACAATAATAAAGATTATGTGCCTGTGGTATATCCTGGTTTCAGCTGGCGAAATATGAAAGGTGGCGATAATCAATATGATGCTGTTCCGCGTGAAAAAGGAGATTTTCTCTGGAAACAGGTTGTTGCAGCTAAATTGGCATATAACACAGCAAAACCTAAGGCTCAAATGCTTTATGTGGCTATGTTCGACGAGCTTGACGAAGGAACCTGTATTTTTAAATGCGAGACGAAAAATCATCTGCCTTTAAACACACCAGGATCATTTGTTGGCTTGGACGACGAAATAGGTAGCGACCATTATCTGTGGCTCACTGGTAAAGCCTCGGATCTTTTCCATGGCGGAGGTGGATACGGAACTTCGCAACCGATTAGACATTAAATTTTTTATAAAAGCTATCTGGATAATGTCTTTGCTAATACAGATTGAATTATTCAGATAGTTTTTTCTTATGTATTTTGAATTGTTTACCAAATAAATTAAAAGGAAGTTATAGTTGATGAGAAAGTTGTTTTTTACCGCTTTGGTTGTATTGTTTTGTTCTGCATGTGTGGCAAGTAAGATTGATAAGACGCTGAAATTTTCTGCCAGACAGACAATGGCTCTATATAATTCGGTGAAAAATATGGAAGGGCGATTGCCTCGCTCAATTGACAAAGCTGGTAATTTGGTAACCTCGGATGATGCTTATTGGTGTAGTGGTTTCACTGCGGGCACTTTGTGGTATTTATACGAGTTTTCAAAATCCGATTCGTTGAAAAGTGCAGCTGAGGTTCTTTCTGAAAGGATCAAAAATCAGCAATATACTACCAGTAATCATGATGTCGGGTTCATGATTTATTGTTCATATGGCAATGCCTATCGCCTGACAAACAATTCTGATTATAAAACAGTGATATTGAACGCAGCTCGTTCTTTGTCCACTCGTTTTAATCCTAAACTAGGAGTAATCCGCTCCTGGGATAACCCCAAATGGCAATTCCCCGTGATAATAGACAATATGATGAATTTGGAGCTGCTTTGTGAAGCTACTCGTTTATCAGGTGATAGTTCATTTTTTAAAATTGCCGTTTCGCATGCTGATACCACCATGAAATATCATTTCCGACCAAACGGAAGTACTTGTCATGTGGTGGATTACGATCTCAAAAAAATTGAACTCCCCAAACAACAAACTCATCAAGGATATTCTGATAGCTCATCATGGGCTCGCGGACAAGCATGGGCTTTGTATGGTTATACAATGATGTTTCGTGAAACACATAAACCAGAATATCTCAAACAAGCAGAAAAGATAGCTGAGTTTATTATTAATAATCCACATTTACCTGCCGATAAAATTCCATATTGGGATTTCGATGCTCCCAACATCCCCAACGTATTTCGTGATGCTTCGGCTGGAGCAGTTATTTGCTCGGCTTTAATCGAATTAAGCACTTTTACAGATAAAAATCTTTCGAAAAAATATCTGAAAATAGCTAAAAAACAAATCGATGCGCTATCGTCATCGAAATATCTCGCTCAACCAAACACGAATGGAAACTTTATTCTGCGTCATAGCGTAGGGCATTTTCCAAACAATTCCGAGATTGATGTTCCGCTTACTTATGCCGATTATTATTTTGTAGAGGCTTTGATGCGATACAGGAAAATAAGTAGTAATAAAGCGCTCTAGTCAGAGCATAAATATTGGGAACATACATGAAAAATCTATTTTTAGTAATAATAATTTTCTTTGCAGCGGGTATACAACTTCCTGTTTGGGGTAATAATGCCAGTAACGAAAACCACTTGCCGGCATGGGATATTTATGTCAATTCGTGGGAACAAAAAGACAATGCTCTTTTGGTGGAAACGGTAGAGGGTTTATTAACGCTTAGACCTTATCAATTTGGTACATTGCATTATCAACTGATTCCTTTCAATCAGAAAGAAATTAAAAAAAGCTATGCTGTTATTAATGATTTTCCGGCAGCGAATTTCAAAGTTGAAGAAAGCAGTAGCGATTTAACCCTGACTACAGACAGTTATAAGTTCGTATTGAACAAATTCACCGGGAACTATAATTTTTATAATGATAGCGGAAAACTATTATTCCAAGAAGCTGTAAACAAGCGGGAAACCGCTGGAGGAGACACAATAAACGTTCGCGATTTGTTTAAACTTTCGCAAAACGAAGCTCTTTACGGTTTAGGACAATTCAGAGACAACAAATTGAATCTGCGAGGTGCAAAACGAGAACTTATTCAGTTTAATACGCAATCAGCTGTACCAGTTGTATATTCCACTGCTGGTTGGGGAATGTTTTGGGATAATCCTTCGCGTACAATTTTCGAAGACAATGAAACCGGAATGAGTTTTGCTTCCGATTGTGGAAACACGCTTGATTATTATTTGTTTACAGGAAATTCTCTTGACGAACTTATTTCTTCCTATCGCCAGTTGACTGGAGTTGCGCCGATGCTTCCTTATTGGTCACTTGGTTATCATCAAAGTCGTAACAAGTATGCAACTCAGGACGAAGTATTGAGTATTGCAAAAAAAATGGAGCAGGAAAATATTCAAATGAGTTCTATTTTTATTGATTACTTCTACTGGCAGAAATACGGCACCGGTTCTCACCGATTTGATGAAACTATTTTCCCCGATCCGGAAGGAATGTTGGAAAAATTGCATGATACTTATGACACAAAAGCGGTAATCACGGTATGGCCAACATTTAAGAAGGGAACGTTGCATTACGATGAATTCGAGTCAAAAGGAATGTTGCTTAATGGAACAAAGGCTTTGGATGGCATTGTTTACGATGTATTCAATCCGGAAGCCAGAAAACTATACTGGAAACAAATACTTCCACTTATAAAAACGGGTTTCGACGGTTGGTTTCTTGATGGACCAGAACCTGATTTAGCTAGCTCTTTTGTTCAGGCGACTACATTTGTGGGATCGGCAAAAACGGTGCTAAATCTGTATCCATTGATGCATGTTCAGAATTTTTATGACAATTTGAAAGCACTGTATCCCGATAAGCGTCCTTACATTCTGACGCGCTGTGCATGGGCTTCTCAACAAAGAACCGGATCGGCAATTTGGTCGGGCGATATACCAACAACTTTTGATGAACTTCAAAAGCAAGTTGCAGCCGGATTGAATTTTACCGCAACCGGAATACCATACTGGACAACCGATATTCGGGCGGTGACCCAGAGAATGAAGCTTACAGAGAATTATACACACGTTGGTTTGAGTACGGTACTTTTTGCCCGATTTTCCGTAGTCATGGCCGCCGATATCCGGGAGATACCAAAGCACCAAATGAGTTATGGGCATTTGGCAACGATGTTCAGAAAATCTGTTCAGATTATATCAATTTAAGGTATCTGCTAATGCCTTACATCTATACGCTTACGGCTGATGTAACGCACAAGAACTACACTCCGATGCGGTTACTTGCATTTGATTTTCAGTTGGATAACAATACATTGAATTGTAAAGATCAATTTATGTATGGATCATCAATACTTGTTTGTCCGGTATTAAATGCGGGAGCTATACGAAGGAAAGTATATCTGCCAACCGGGAGCAATTGGGTTGACTTTTGGACAGGGAAGAAGTATAACGGAGGGCAAACCTTTACTGCTGATGCTCCGAAAGAGAAAATTCCACTTTTCATAAAAATGGGGGCTATTATCCCAACTTATACTGATAGTAAGAAAAATAACACATTGGATAATGTGATGAAAATATTCATTTTCAAGGGTAAAGATGGATATTTTGAATTGTACAAGGATGATGGAAAATCATTTGAATACCTGAAAAATAATTACGCTTATATTCCTTTTACGTGGAACGACGAAACGAATGAGTTGGTGATTGATGCACAAAAAGGTGAATATGATAACGGAAAATCGCAGGAATTCCAATTGGTTGTTGTGGACAAGAAATATAAAAATATGGGTGATATCCCTGTGAAAAAAGTGATAAAGTACACCGGAAGTAAACAAACCATAAAGCTATAATGCTATGATTATAAATCAAATTTCAAAAAAAGTATTTTGCACACTTTGCAGTTTAACGCTAATTGCAACGCTTAATGCAAAAATAACTTTACCCACAATTTTGGATGACAACATGGTATTGCAACAGCAAACCGATGTTAAGCTGTGGGGAGAGGCAAAAGAAAAGTCAAAAGTTACAGTTAAGACCTCGTGGAACGAAAATGTTTATATTGTCGACTCGGATGAAAAAGGCCATTGGATGGCTCACGTAACTACTCCCGTGGCTGGTGGTCCGTACAATATCAACATCAAAGATGGTAAAGATGAAATCACACTCAAAAATGTAATGATTGGCGAAGTATGGTTTTGTTCCGGACAATCGAATATGGAGATGCCCGTAAGAGGATTCAACGATCAGCCGGTTTTGGGTTCGATGGATGCCATTGCAAAAGCAACTGCCGATCGACCAATCAGGATGTATACTACTGATTCCGAAAATGGAAGTTGGGTACGTCAGTTTGATAAAAAGCCACAAACGGACTGTAAAGGGAAATGGTTGGAAAATACCCCTGAGAATGTAGCAAATATCAGTGCTATAGGATATTTCTTTGCCGATTACATTGAATCGGTACTTCACGTGCCGGTCGGAATTATTGTGTCAACCCGCGGAGGTTCAAAAGTTGAACCTTGGATCAGTCAGGACGTTTTGTCCACATTCCCGGAAGTTGATTTATCTATTCTGAAAAATAAAGATGAAATAACCAATGCGACTGCCACACCTTGTGTGCTTTACAATAGCAAAATTGCTCCGTTGACGAATTTTGTGATTAAAGGATTTTTGTGGTATCAGGGCGAAAGCAACCGTGGTGATACTGATTTGTATTCCCGTTTGATGCCTGCTTTTGTTCAGGATATGAGAAATAGATGGGGTATTGGAAACTTTCCGTTTTATTTTGTTCAGATAGCACCGTTTAATTACGACGGAGTGGAACGTACATCGGCAGCGAGCTTACGCGAAGTGCAGGTACAAAACATGAAGGATATTTCAAACTCAGGAATGGTGACTACGCTTGACATTGGCGATCCGGTTATGATTCATCCAACTGATAAAAAAACGGTAGGAGTGAGGTTGGCTTATTGGGCATTAGGAACTACATATAATCGATTGAAACACGGTTATGCTCCTCCTTTGTACAAATCGATGGAAGTAAACGGAAGCGAAATTTCAGTTTCTTTCGACAATATTGAACATGGATTGTGTCCGATAAATGTTGAAGTCGGAGGATTTGAAATTGCCGGAATCGACAAAAAATTCTATCAGGCTAAAGCCATTGTAAAAGGAGGAAAAGTTATCGTAAAATCAGATAGTGTGGAAAATCCTGTGGCAGTCCGCTATGCTTATAAGAATTATGCAACAGCTTCTGTTTTTAACTCTTACGGCATTCCTGCTTCGCCTTTTCGGACTGATGATTGGAAGTGATAGACGGTGACAAAAATGACAGTAAAAAGATTTCTCATATTATATTTTTTGTTGAATCTGTTTTTCGGCAATTCAATGGCTTCTATTAATTCCGTAAGAGGATGGATCATTCTTTCGGATAACATGGACAATGCTATGGAAACGATAAAAGCGGCAAAAAAATATGATATTAACCATCTGCAATTGTCTCATCAAATAGTGCATGATTTACGGGAAGTCAAAAATGAAAAAGTATGCGATAAGGTCAATACCCTCGTAAAACTGGCACATTCTGAAGGTATTGACGATGTTTTGTTGTGGGATCATAGTTTTTATTCTTTGGATTATTATCCTCAACGTTTCAGAACGGGACCAAAAGGAACAATCGATCTGGATAATGTTGAGTTTTGGCAATGGTTTAAGGAAGATTATCGTCGGATGTTGGATCTTGTGCCTGAAATGGACGGACTGATTCTGACATTTATTGAAACAGGGGCATATGCCGAGAAACAGTATTCGGTAAAAATGCCTACTCCGGCGGAGAAACTGGCAGCAGTAGTGAATGCGGTGGCTGATGTGGTAATCAAGGAAAGAGGAAAAAAGTTATATATCCGAACATTTGCCTATTCGCAGGAAGAATATGATGGGATTGTTAACTGTGTTAAGCTTATAAAGAACGATAAAGTGGTTTTGATGATCAAAGAAACGCCACATGATTTCTTTTTGACTCATCCAAACAACCCATTGATTGAGAAGCTTGAACGTCCCGCAATTGTGGAGTTTGATACAGGAAACGAGTACAACGGGCAGGGTGTGATAGCCAATACATGGCCTGAATACGTGATGAATCGTTGGTTGTATTATATGACCAAGCCTAATATAATGGGTTATGTTGCCAGAACCGATCGTTATGGCACGACTAAAATAGTAGGTACGCCTAACGAGATATTATTATATACATTGAAACGAACGACTGAAGATCGTGCTGTTTCTGCGGAAAAGATCTATGATGAGTTCATTGTTTCGAAATATGGAAAAAGTGTTTTAAAACCGATTAAAAGTGCTTTTAAAAAATCGTATGATATAGTAACGTCTATTCTTTACACACTTGGAACGAATGTGGCCGATCATTCTTCATTGAACTACGAAAATAATCAATGGAGTTATAGCCGGCACGTATCAGGAAGATGGATGGAACCTCCGGTAGTTTTTGTGAAACATAATGTGAATAAAGAATTCCATTATTGGAAAGATATTGTTGAACATATCGCTCCCGCTAAATACAAAACAACGAATTCTCCATTGTATTCCGAAGCCAAATTTGTGTTGGATAAACATTGGGTAACTCCTGATGAACAGATGGATAGTACATATTACAATTACATTCTGACAGAAAAAAGATATGGAGTTAAACTCGCGTTGGATGCGCTGGAAGAAATAAAGAAAACAAAAGGCAAGGTTTCGGAAAAAGATTATGAAGAATTGTACGGACTTTTCAATAGAACCAGACTTACAGCTCAATTGCATGAAGCAGTTTGCACTGCATATTATGGATACAGAATTAGTCAAAGGGATAAATATTATTATCCGATTGGACTGAAAGAACAGATTGCTTCGTCATTGGAAAGAATAGAAAAGATAGTAAAAGAGATGAGAAGTATCGATAAAACCTATCCTGTTGGTCAGTATGATTGGCTGAAAGATGCGGATAAGGCTTTACAGTACAGAGATTGGATTCTTAAAACGGTTAATTAGTTAATTTTAAAATAGAAAAACAATGAAATTGTTGCATAAGATATTAGTGGTATTATTTTTTATATTCAATGTAGCTTCGGCTCAGAATATTTATAAAAAAGATTGGGTTGATTTTAATAAAAACGGGAGGCGAGATGTGTTTGAAGACCCTCAAGCCAATATCGACTCCCGTGTTAACGACCTGCTGTCGCAAATGACAATTGATGAGAAAACTTGTCAATTGGCCACTTTGTACGGTTCGGGGCGAGTCCTGAAAGATGCAGAACCAACTCCTCAATGGAAAAATGAAATATGGAAAGATGGAATTGCCAATATCGATGAGCAGGCAAATGGATTAGGTAAGTTTGGATCTGAAATCTCTTTTCCCTATTCGAAAAGCGTAAACAACAGGCAAGCTATTCAACGCTGGTTTGTAGAAAACACAAGATTGGGTATTCCTGTCGATTTTACCAACGAAGGTATTCGTGGATTGTGTCATGATCGTGCTACCATGTTTCCTGCACAATGCGGACAGGGAGCTTCGTGGAATCGATCATTAATTCGTGAAATAGCTCAGGTTACAGCCGAAGAAGCAAATGCTTTAGGGTATACCAATATATATGCGCCCATTTTGGACATTGCGCAAGATCCACGCTGGGGACGAGTTGTTGAAAGCTATGGCGAAGATCCTTATCTGGTAGGCGAACTGGGAAAGCAAATGATTGTTGGGCTTCAAAGTAATGGATTAATTTCCACGCCGAAGCATTTTGCAGTTTATAGTGTCCCCGTTGGTGGACGGGATGGAGGAACACGAACAGATCCACATGTTGCTCCACGCGAAATGCGAACATTGTATCTTGAACCGTTCCGAAAAGCATTTCAGGAAGCCGGAGCATTAGGAGTAATGAGTTCGTATAACGATTACGATGGAATTCCTGTGTCGGGAAGTTACTATTTTCTCACGCAATTGTTGCGTCACGAATTTGGATTTAAAGGTTATGTAGTTTCGGATAGCGAGGCAGTGGAATATATCATGTCGAAACATCACGTGCAATCGAACCTGGAGGATGTTGCTGCACAGGTAATCAATGCCGGACTTAACGTACGCACCAACTTTACATTGCCCGAGAATTTCATTCTTCCGTTGCGAAAAGCGATTGCCGATGGAAAAATTTCGGAAGCAACATTAAACAGTCGCGTTGCCGATGTTTTGAAAGTGAAATTCATGCTTGGTTTGTTCGATAATCCGTACAAAGGAGATTTGAAACATGTTGATAATTTGGTACATAGCGATAGCCACAAAGAAATTTCGCTAAAAGCTGCCCAACAGGCAATTGTATTGCTTAAAAATGAGAATAACCTGCTGCCATTATCAAAAGATCTGAAAAAAATTGCAGTGATTGGCCCTAACGCTGATGAGGCTTCAAATCTGATTTGCAGATATGGACCTGCAAATGCTCCGATCCAATCGGTTTATCAGGGCATAAAAAATTATTTGCCATCGGCCGACGTTCGTTATGCCAAAGGTTGTGCAATCATTGATAAATATTTTCCCGAAAGCGAGTTGTACGATGTTCCATTGGATAATGAAGAACAAAAACTTATTGACGAAGCCGTTGCACTTGCAAAAGAATCGGAAATTACAGTTATGGTTTTGGGTGGAAACGAGCAAACGGTTCGTGAGGAATATTCCCGTACGAGTCTTGATCTGTGTGGTCGGCAGCAACAATTGCTGGAAGCAGTTTATGCCATCGGCAAACCCATAGTGTTGGTTATGATTGACGGAAGAGCTGTAACACTAAATTGGGCCAAGAAATACGTTCCGGCGATTGTATTCGGATGGTTTCCCGGCGAATTTATGGGAAAAGCAGTAGCACAAACGCTCTTTGGCGACAACAATCCAAGCGGAAAATTGGCTGTAACGTTTCCTAAATCGGTCGGACAAATTCCTTTTGCCTTCCCATTTAAACCTGGATCGGATTCGAAAGGACGCGTGCGTGTCGATGGAGTTATTTATCCTTTCGGTTATGGTTTAAGCTATACAAATTTTGACTATAAAGATGTTGCCGTTCAAAAGCCTGTGATTGGCATTCAGGAAGAAAACACAATAAGTTGTACTGTTACCAATACCGGAAAATGTGCCGGCGCTGAAGTGGTGCAGTTGTATATTAAAGATGACGTGAGCTCGGTAATTTCCTATGTAAAAGTGTTGCGTGGTTTCGATAAAATTGATTTAAATCCGGGTGAAAGCAAACGGGTTGAGTTTAAAATTACAC
>JBBIID010000055.1:0-11749 GCA_037446675.1 Paludibacter sp. | reverse complement strand
TTACATTACACTATCATAAATAGCTCTCACTTTCAGTCCTGCATTTTCCCACTTTATATTGTTCACTTCTTCTAAACCCAGTTTACTCAAACTATCAAACATTGCCGGATTTTTCACAATAGAATAAATGGCATCAGCCATTGCATCGATGTCCCAATAATCTGTTTTAATGGCATGAGTTAAAATTTCGGCACAACCCGATTGTTTAGATATAATGGTCGGCGTTCCAATTTGCATAGCCTCTAGCGGCGAAATTCCAAAAGGTTCGGAAACAGAAGGCATTATATAAACATCGCTCTCGGCTAACATTTCATGCACTTGGCGACCTTTCAGGAATCCTGTAAAATGGAATCTATCGGCAATGTTTCGTTTTGCTACCAAATCGATCATAGCTTGCATCATATCACCACTTCCGGCCATCACAAAACGCACATCTTTCGTTCTTTGCAAAACGCGATGAGCCGCTTCCACAAAATATTCCGGACCTTTTTGCATCGTAATACGCCCAAGGAAAGTCACCACTTTATCTTTTCGTGGAGTTTTCGTAAAACTGTCGACATTGGGCAATGGTTCGACAGCATTATGAACGGTTGTCACCTTTCGAGGATCTTGATGATATTTTTCTATTACAATTCTTCGTGTCAGATCGCTCACGGTCATAATATGATCCGCAACATCCATCCCACGTTTTTCTATTCCATAAACTGTCGGGTTCACCTGACCTCGGCTTCTATCGAAATCGGTAGCATGAACATGAATAACAAGCGGCTTCCCCGAAATTTGTTTTGCAAAAACACCTGCAGGATAAGTCAGCCAATCGTGAGAGTGGATAATATCAAAATCCATCTGATGTGCCAAAACACTGGCTACAGCCTCATAGTTCGAAATTTCTTCTATCAAATTATCAGGATAACGACCTGAAAAGTCGACACAACCTAAATCGTTTGTATAAATCCGGCTAAAATTATATTTAATTCCGTTCCGCAACCAAAAATACTCATCTGGATGCATGATTGAACCAATTCGTTGATTTACATAATCCCAACTATTTTCTTTCCAAACAATTGGCACATTACAAGCACCGATTATTTTCAAAAAACTCTGATCTTCATCGCCATGTGGTTTCGGGATAACGAAGGTGATATCCATATCCGGCTGCATGGCCATTCCTTTAGTCAGACCGTAACTCGCCGTTCCCAAGCCTCCCAATATATGAGGCGGAAACTCCCAACCAAACATTAATGCCTTCATATATTATTCGTTTTCGTAATTTTTCAATAGATTTAATACTCTGAGCGTTTCGGCCACGCTCATTGCAAAAGACATTCCTCCATGCCCTTTGTACGGCGGATTTCCATCGAACAATTCGGGCAACGTTCCAACGCAAAGCTCTGTCATTTCAGCCTCCAAGCCAATTAACATTCTTTCTAAAAATGATTTTCCACTCTGCTTATAAATACGCAAATAGGCCATTGCAAAAGCTCCAAAGGTACACGGCCAAACAGGACCGTTGTGATAATTTCGATCCCGCTCCAGCTGACCACCAACATAGTTTGGTCTATAAAACCCGCTTTTAGGACTTAATGTTCGCAATCCTTTAGGAGTTAACAATTCTTTAGTAATAATATCAACCACAGACTTTTGCTGTTGTTTTGCCAATGGCGAAAATTCTAATGCCACGGCCAGAATCATATTCGGCCGAACTTCCTGATCACTATAACCGCCATCCACATAATCGTAAAGATAAGTTCCATTCCAAAATGTAGAAACAAAAGCCTCTCTTGTTATTTCGGCCTGATAATCTAACAAATCAGCAGCGTGTTCATTTCCTTTCTCTCGGGTTAATTGTGCAACAAATTTCAAAGCATTATACCACAACGCATTTATCTCCACAACATAGCCTGTACGGGGAGTTATTGGTTTTCCATCCTCCACAGCATTCATCCATGTTGCCGGTTTTTCAGTCCCGTTTACATAGAGCAATCCATTATTATGAAGAAACAAATTGGGATGGTTTTGTTTTCTTATAAATGAAATTATTTCTGTTGCAAACTCTTCGAAACGAGCAGCTGCATCCTGAATTGATGTAGATTTTGAATACTGCTGAATTGTCCACAAAAACCACAATAATATATCCGGATCTGCGACACCTTCCAACTTAAAGCCCTCATTAACTCCGCTCATGAATTTTTTGAGTTCCACAACTGAAGTTTCAATTATTCTATCGAAATAATCCGTTCGTCCAATACTCAAAGTACAACCAGGCAAAGCAACAAATTGATCTCTTGCACGCGCTCCAAACCACGGGTAGCCTGCTAAAAGATAAGTTGCATCATTCTCTCTTTTATAAAATTGCTGTGCGGAGTTTTTAAGACACGAGAACATATCGGTACGATGGTCTCTTTTTGTTAATTCGTCTTCCCATAATGATTTTAGCTTTCTGGGTGAAATCTCCGATATTCCAGCTGAAAATATTATCGATTCGCCTTTTTTTATCGGAATTTCGAAATAACCCGGAACAAAAAGATCCTCTTTATAATCATAACCGCGCTCCTGCTCCTTAAAATATTCTATATTTTTGTACCAATCAGGCAAATGATTATAACCCGACTTTTTAGAAAATTGCATACATAAGTCCGGATATCCAGCATAGAGGCACATGCTTGTCCCATTTTGAATTTCACGGAAAGAAGTATCCGCCAAATCGTTTTGAACGGTTAAATTATTTACACTTCGGAAAGCAAGAAATGGTTTAAACCGGAGTAAAGTTGGGGAATGAGCCTCAAGCAAGGTGTATTTTATCAACACCCGAGGCTCAAAAGACACCAAAAGACGTTCTTTAGAAAGAATTACCCCACCAACCCGATAGACGGTACGGGAGATAACCTCACAATCGAACTGACGGATATATTTATGTCCATTAGGACTAAAGTTATTTCCTTCATATTGATTTATACCCAGATTAAATTCAGCACCATGCTGAACAACCGTTTCGGACAACGAGGATAAAAGGACATGATTTGTATTATCTATTTCTGGAAGAGGAACAACCAACTGTCCGTGATATTTCCTTGTATTACAATCTATTAACGTCGTACTATTATAAGTGCCGGCTCTGTTTGTACGAATCATCTCCTTTGTCAGAGACTTATCTAAATTTATAAGTAAGGTTTTATCAAAATTGAGATAACTCATATATAAAATAAGTTTTGAATACTATATTTATTTAATGTTTTCACATTAAAATGGAGCACAATAATGCAAAATAAATGCGTCAGACACTCCCCATCACACATTTTTGAAATACGACCGCAATATATTAAATAATTGCCAAATACAAAAGGAAATAATTTATCAAATTTTCAGAATTTAAAGTCAAATCAATATGTTATATTTTAATTAACAATAAACCAACGTTTTTTATTTTTTTACAAATTAGCCATATCTTACACTACTATTTTTTTCATTTGCACATACTTTTTAGATTAAATATGCGTTAACTCATTTGAGAAATTGTAACTTTGCAACAATATTGACAAACTTCAAATAAAAGCAAGTTGGACAATTCTCCCGAAAAGCGACAGTTCTTTTATGCCATTTTCATCCCCATAGCGATGGGGTTATTAATGATATTGAGCTTTATACTCGAATCCGGCATGAATTGGGATTTTCATTCTGCAGGCATTTTTCCTAGAAAAATCAGCAGCATTTGGGGAGTCATTTCAATAATTTTTGTGCATGCCGACTGGGGGCATTTGATTAACAATGTAATATCATTTGTTGCATTATCAGGAATGCTATATATTGCTTACAGAACGATTGCAACAAAAGTCCTGCTGATATCGTGGCTATTCAGCGGAATTATACTTTGGGTAATAGGGCGTGAAAATTGGCACATTGGCGCAAGTGGATTAATTTATGCGTTAGCTTTTTTCCTTTTTTTTAGTGGGATAATCAGAAAACACATTCCTTTGATAGCTATATCTCTTGTAGTTGCTTTTATTTACGGAAACATGGTTTGGCATATAATCCCCTGGCAAGTTCACGATCCAATCTCGTGGGAAGGTCATTTATCCGGAGGTATTGTCGGATTATTTTTATCCATTTGGCTTAGAAATGAAGGCCCTCAAAAACCAGAAATTGAATGGAAGGAAGATATTGATGACACTGACGAAGTTTATACAAACAACGAACAAGATAATATCTCAATTTAACTAACAAAACTAAAGTTAACATATTTATTAATAACATGGAAGAAAACAACTCTAAAGAAATTAACCTTTTACAACTTATCTCGGTATTTATAGATTGGCTAAAAAAAGTGGCTTTAGCTATTGTAAATGTTTTAGGAGGTATTTTAAAACTAAGTTACCGACAAATTATAGTTCTAATCATTGTAATTGGAGCAAGTGTAGTAGTTGGACAATATTTATCTCGAAAATCGGCAAGGATATATAGTGCTGAAGCAATGGCCATGATTTATGGTGCCGAAGCACAAACAGTAAGGGATATCTCCCGACAAATAGAAACTTCTTCACCAATAGATCCATTAACATCTTTATCTCAAAAGTTATCGATTCCAGATTCAATTGCCAACAATATTGTTGGAATAAATTCGTTCTATGTGATTGATTATATGAATGATAGCGTTGCAGACATGGTTGATTTTGGAAATAATCATTCACTTTCAGACACGACTAACATTCGTATGAAAGACAGAGTGTATTTTAGATTAAAGACCAGAAATATCGCTCAGGTTCCAATTATCGAAGCTGCTCTTTTGAAATATTTCAATTCAAATAATACCCTTAAGACTCAATTTGAGAATAAGAAAAACGAATTAATTCAGCAAGTGAATATTTGTGATTCTGAAATGAAACGACTTGATAGTTTGGCAAAGGTCACTTACTTTAAAAACCCCGACAAACAACTTCGTTTTGACAACAACAGATTGATTGTAGGTGAACAATATAAACAATTGTTTTATGGCGAACTTCTTAGACTTCAAAAAGAAAAAGCTGAAACGCAAGATAAGCTTATCAATTTTTCGGAGCCGGTTGTTATACCTTCAGGATTTGTCATTAATCCAACAGCTGAAAACGGTCGTCTAAAATACGGAGTTTACAGCTTACTAATAGGTTATGCTATATCAATACTAATTGCCATATTTGTAGAAAATTACAAGAAGATATTCAAATACCTAAAAAGTTAATTTTTATTTCCAGATAAAACAAAAGCCCATTGAAAAATTTAATGGGCTTTTGTTTTATTTCTATTTCACAGCTCTAAATCAGGACATTCTGATCTTATAATCTTCGTATCCAAACTCTCGTATCAGTTTAAATTCATCATCTTTTGTCCATATTCCGATTCCCGGATGCGACACGCCATTGAACATGGTTGTTTTCACCATTGTATAATGAATCATATCTTCAAAAACAATCTTATCACCGATTTTCAACTCTTGATCAAACGACCAATCTCCATAAAAATCGCCGGACAAACAGCTATTTCCACCCATTCTATAAGTAGGTTTTCCGGCAATTTTATCTGTGGCTCCTACGATGGAAGGTTTATACGGCATTTCCAAGCAATCGGGCATATGGCAAGCAAAAGAGACATCGAGCATAGCCGTTTTTATTCCTTTATTCTCCACTATGTCTACAACTGACGAAACTAAGACACCTGTACGCCAAGCAAAAGCACTACCTGGCTCAAGAATAATCTGAAGATTTGGATATTTAGCTTTAAACGACTTCAAGAGTGACACTAAATGCTCAACATCATAACCTTCTCGTGTCATCAAATGACCGCCACCCATGTTGAGCCATTTTATTTGATCGAAGAACTTCCCAAACTTATGTTCAACAACATTCAGCGTTTTTTCCAAATCATAAGATGTTGATTCGCACAAAGTATGAAAATGAAGTCCTTCAACTCCCATAGGTAATTTATCACCTAACAGTTCTGAGACAATGCCCAGCCGGGAACCAGGAGCACATGGATTGTATAAATCCGTTTCCACATCAGAAAACTCCGGATTAATTCTCAGGCCACAGGATATATTATTATTCTTGGTTTGCGGGTAGAAGCGCTCAAATTGCTGTAAAGAATTAAACGTAATATGACTACTACAGTTCATGATTTCGGGAAATTCTCTATCGGTATAAGCCGGGCCATAAGTATGTGCCAAACTTCCCATTTCTTCGAAAGCCAACCTTGCTTCAGCAAGCGAACTTGCAGTGGAATATGGAATATATTCTCTTACAATTGGAAAAACGCTCCACATTGCAAATGCTTTAAACGCTAATATAATTTCAACGTCTGCCCGTTCTTTTACCGAACGGATTAGTTCCAGGTTTTTTCTAAATGCAACTTCATCCAAAACATAACATGGAGAAGGAATATTTTTATAATTCATCTAAGTTCAATATTTTTTGCAAACTTACAAAAAATATTGAACTTAATTATTTTCTCCACCTTAAGCGATTTCAAAATCAATCGTCGAATGATTCTTAATATACAACCAATGGTATTTTTTTCAAATACTGCTCATCCGAAGTTCCTCCATATAAAATTTCATATTCACCGGGACGAACTTCCATTTTACCCGACATGGGATTAAAAAATTCGAATGATGACGCTGAAAGATCAATTGTAATAAATTTTCCTTCTCCCTTTTCCAAAGCAACTCGTTTAAATGCCCTCAAAGATTTTATTGGTCCTTCCGCATCTTGCAAATTACGAACGTAAATCTGAATAACTTCCTCTCCTGCAACCTTATTTGTATTTTTCAAATACAATTTTAAAGATGTGGATTCACCTTTTCTAATTTTAGCTCTATCCAACTTAGCTTTCGAATAAGAGAATGTGGAATAACTCATTCCGTAGCCGAATGGGAAAAGCGGTTTCCCTTTAAAATATCGATACGTTCTGCCTTCGTTCATATTATAATCTTCGAAATCCGGCAAATCAGAAGATGCAGCATAAAAAGTGATAGGAAGTCGCCCTGCCGGATTGTAATCTCCAAAAAGAACATCAGCCACCGCTTCACCTCCCTCTTGTCCCGGATACCAGGCGCAAAGCATTGCATCAGAAATTTCTTTTTCCTCAGGCAATGCAATTGCACTTCCTGTACAAAGAACAAATACGAGCGGTTTTCCTGAAGCTTTTAGCGCACTTAACATCTTTTTCTGAACCTTTGGAAGTTCAATATCAGTTCTGTCCCCTCCATTAAAACCGGGTAGCTTCACTCCCATTTCTTCTCCTTCGAGCGAAGCCGAAATTCCGCCGACAAAAATAATTGCATCAGCATCTTTTACCCGTTCAACCACTGCATTATAATCCAACTGTGTATCCAACCCTATATCAAAACGGAGCGAAGCATCTCCTCCAGCCTGATAATATTCGACAACAATTTTATATTTTTGATTTTTTACTACGGACAATTCGCAATCGCGCAATCGGGAAGCGCCGTTATTCCATTCTGAAATTACTTCTTTGCCATCAACAAAAACCCTGTAAGCATCATCTCCTTCAATACGGAAAACTACCTTTTCACTTTTTTGAGGAATAAATTCAGATTCAAAGCGAGCCGAAAAATCTTCAAGGTTTACATTTGGTTCGAAACGTGTCCCTCCGCCTCCATTATATGCTGGAGGAGTAGAAATCCACGTGTTTGCTACAGCTTCGCCAGCAAGTTCTTTGTTATTCCAAAAAGTAGCTTTGAACCCAGATTTTCCATTAAACTTAAATTGATCAAAATAACTTTGAAAAACTCGATCACTAACATAATCGCAACCCTTTTCGTAAATAACCTGTTCTGGCGAAAGTTTAGCAATAATACCATCCAAAATAGTCACAGATTTAGTCGGAGTTCCGTTATAATTTGCCCATAACATAACTGAATCATTTGCATTTGGACCAATCACAGCAATTTTTCGTAATTTTTTATTCAATGGTAAAGTATTATTTTTATTGCTTAGCAACACCATACTTTTTTGTGCCATTTCAAGAGCTTTTGTTTTATGAGCGTTGCATTCAACTACCGAATACGGGATTTGAGAGTATCCTACCAAAGCATCATCATCGAACATCCCCAATTCGAAACGAGCTCTCAGCAACCTAAATACCGATTTATCGATTTCTTTCTCTGTAATTAGCCCTTTTTTCACAGCATCATTCAACGCATGATATGTTCCGCCACAATTTAAATCCGTACCCGAAACCACAGCATCAGCCGAGGCTGCTGCTGCCGATGGATGCGTCTTATGTGCTCCATCCCGATAAAAATCGGCAATGGCACCACAATCTGATACTACTATTCCATCAAAACCCCATTCATTTCTCAGAATATTGACCAATAACCTATCGCTCGAACAACAAGGTTCTCCATCAAAACTATTGTAGGCACACATTACTTCTTTCACATCTCCCTCAGTAACCAACGTCTTAAATGCGGGCAAGTATGTTTCGTTAAGATCGCGCAGTGATATGTTTTTAGCATCGAAGCTATGGCGATTCCATTCCGGTCCACTGTGCACAGCATAATGCTTAGCACAAGCATGTGTTTTATCGTATTTTATTCCGGAAGAAGGTTCGCCTTGCAAACCACGTACAACAGCCAACCCCATACGGGAAGTCAAGTAAGGATCTTCACCATAAGTTTCCATTCCTCGTCCCCAGCGTGGATCGCGAAAGATATTAATATTTGGAGTCCAAAAAGTCAATCCTTTATAGCCACTGTAAAGTCCACTTTTCTGAAAATCATTGTATTTTGCGCGCGCTTCGTCCGATATTATGCTGAAAGTTTCTTTAAGCGCCTGATCATCAAATGTCGCTGCCATTCCTATCGCTTGAGGAAACACAGTTGCTTTTCCTGCTCTCGCTACACCATGCAAAGCTTCGTTCCACCAATCGTAGGGACGTATTCCAAGGCGTTCAACACCC
This sequence comes from Paludibacter sp., assembly GCA_037446675.1. Taxonomy (GTDB): domain Bacteria; phylum Bacteroidota; class Bacteroidia; order Bacteroidales; family Paludibacteraceae; genus Paludibacter. The sequence goes on along the minus strand of JBBIID010000055.1, from coordinate 2,800 downwards.
GGCGAGTTATTGCACATCAAACTAATTTTTTCCTCTAAAGTTAATTTACTCAACAGATCCTGAGCTCTTTCGTCGAATGAGAGAGAGGGATTTTTATAAGCTTCCTGCGCAGTCGAGCTCATTGGATTCAGCACAATACTTGCACCTAACAATAGAAAAAATAAGCAAAAGTGTACTCTTGCTGTGAAAAGAAAACAAAAAAAACGTCTCATAAATATTTGTTTTTACTTAAATGATTATTTTCTGTAAATAGATCCTTAGTCAATATCGATAAAATTACGTGAAAATTTAATAAAAATCAAGCTGTTGTGAATAAAAGACAGAATCGATAGGAAGCACATTTTCTATATAACTCTAGATTCTCACATAACATCCCAAATTTACTTTACAAAGAAAGATAAATCCACTTAATGGATAAATTAAAAAAATGATTAATTAGTTATTACTTCAGAAAAATATTTACTAATTATTTTATTAACTGGTTTGTTACTCATCACTAAATAATTTTGAAATCTCTCTTTAAAACATGTCATATTAAATTTTAAATTTTTTACAATGAAAAAACTTACCTTTCTCTACATGCTTTGCATGATCTTGCTTGTTCCAAATTTACAAGCAAAAAACATCTATCTTGCCTCTACGGGTGTTGATACCAATAGCGGAGAACTCGCGACTCCAGTTGCAACAGTTGCCAAGGCAATGGAGCTCGCCGAGACTGGCGATAGCATTCTCGTTATGGATATTATTACAATTACGTCACGTTTTGAATTTACAGGGACAGTTTATGGTGGCAAAACAATTGGCTTTCGTGGCTTAACAACAGAATCCGGTTTCTCTGGAAACAACAGTTCCGCGTTGTTTAAATTCACGAACCAGAATGCAGGTCAATTCTCTTTTAAAAATCTGATTTTCAAAGATAGCTATAGCGAACACACCGGCGATCAAAGTCAAGCAATCAATATTCAAACATCAAATCCAAAATTTATCAACTGTACTTTCTCACACAATTGCGCAGTTGCAAATGCCAATACTCAAGGAGGAGCTTTTCGGGTATTGAACTACGACAACAGCTATTTTGTTGAATTCGACAATTGTACATTTTCTAACAACGAAGCAAAATTTGGAGGAGCTATCAATCTTCAGAGTGGAGATTTACGTTTCAATAACTGTAATTTCACTAACAACATTCCACCCGTAGCTGCCACATCAGGCTCTCAGGGAGGTGCAATCCAAATTCAACAAGGAGACAGAGTTTCGCTAACAATGACCAATTGCTCTTTTTCAGGAAATAAAGCAAACGACAAAGGTGCTGCTATTTGTCTTAAAAACGGAGTTTCTTCCAGCCAGACAGAAGCAAAGCGTTATGTAAGCGTTACTATTGATAATTGCGAATTCAATAACAACGAAGTAACTGCCGGAAGTTTAATTGGAGGAGCTATTTTCATGGAAGATGGTACCGGCACTTTTGGGAATGGCTATTATGCTTCAGCAAACATAAACATAACAAACTCGACATTTACCGGAAACAAAATTGCGTCAGGCAATGGTTATGGCGGGGCTATCTGTGTAAATAAATGGAACACATCTTACGATAACACTGTATTCAATATAATTGGTTGCACATTTACAGGAAATGATTGTAAATATGGAGCTGCATTTGCATTTGGAGAACACGGGAAATCCCGTATAGAAAACTGCACTTTCCAACAAAACACGTATACCGGCAGCGGAGATGCTGAGGGAAATTCGATTTTCGCGAATTTAAAAAATAGTGTTAAACTGGATATTATCAATTCTGTTTTTAACGGAAATGGAGGGTTGCTAACCAAGAAAGGTACTATTTCAATAAAAAATGGAGGTACAACAACGAAATTTCTGGATTTAAACATATTGTCGTGTGCCTTTTTAGGCAATCAGCAAGGCGAATCTGTAGCTACAGGTGGTCACGGTGCTGCACTATATATTAATGACAATCAAGGAACTGATGGCACAGGAACCTACTCTTTGGCAAATATTAGTATAATTAATTCAACATTCTACAATAACAAATCTGGTTATGGAAGCGCAATTTGCTTTGATCAGTGGTACACTGCCCCTGAAAAAACAATGTTGAAAATAATAAATACCACTTTTGCAAATAATCATGGACAGAATGGAGTAATTCTTTTTGACAAAAAGAATTCTGCAAACATGCCAAAACAACTTTACAACCTGATTATTGAAGGTAATAATGATTATTTAGGAAGCAATGTAAATGTAGGTTTATGTTTTAAAAATGACGCTGGGATCAATCAATATGCTAACACAGATTTACAAAACAGCTTTATAAACACAATCTCGAACGTTGATGATCCAACAACCACATTTCCTAACAATACATTGAATTATGGCAATAACACAGTTCTGTATGCTCTATCTGCATCTGATACGTGGGATAGCTATATATCAGCCTATAAATGTATTCCTGTAATACAATCTGCTGCATTGGCATATGGAAATGCAACTTATTTATCGGCTATCACAACTGACCAACTTGGCTACACTCGTCCAAAAACAAATAATAAAGTCACTCCCGGAGCTGTTGAAATGTTCCCTGTTGCTTTTGACGCAGATGGTGGAACACCTGCTCCTGAAACACAGGCATTATTTGGTGGTCAGAAAATTGTTGAGCCAACTTCTCTAAGCAAAGATGATAATGATTTTGCAGGTTGGTATTCAAATAACGAGTTTTCCGGAGATATGTGGAGCTTTGATTCTGATGCAATAAGTGCTCCAGTAACTCTTTATGCTAAATGGACTT
>JBBIID010000054.1:0-11774 GCA_037446675.1 Paludibacter sp. | reverse complement strand
TTACACGGGAATAGCTCTCATTAGCAGACTTACCAGAACAGCCCACCAACGACATCACTAATAATAACGACGCAAGTTTTGCTATGATTTTCAATTTCATAAGGTATTTTGTTTTATACAAAGAATTGGCTTTAAACGATTTTGCAAAAATAGCACTTTTTTCGAGTTTACATTCAATGTGAAATGTTTTTTTTGTTTGTGCCTTAAAAATAATCCACTTACAATAACTCGATTTTAAGCCAAAACGTATGTGTTATATATAATATTTTGATTTTTTTCAATTCCAAACTCCGCTGTCACTATATTTTCTTATTTTTGCAAATAGAAATTATTGATGGCATAAACAGAACTATCCTATATGATTAGCAAATCTTTACAACTGAAATTGAACAAAAAATTGATTGACTTATCCAGTCCGGTTGTAATGGGAATTATTAACAACACCCCCGATTCTTTTTACAAAGGAAGCCGGCTCACAACCGACAAATCCATCCTGACAAGTGCCGAGAAAATGTTGTCCGAAGGTGCGCTAATACTTGACATTGGCGGTTATTCAACCCGACCCTCTGCCGAATTTGTATCTCAGGATGAAGAGATAAAAAGAATATCCACCGTTTTAGAAGTTATTCTAAAGAGATTTCCAAACACAATTATATCTATCGACACATTCAGAGCCAGTGTGGCCCGACAGGCGATAAATGAATTTGGAGTAGCCATCATCAACGACATTTCCGGTGGAACATTAGACGATTTAATGTTCGAAACTATTGCCGATGCGGATGTTGCATACATATTGATGCATACACGCGGAAATCCACAAAACATGCAGCAACTAACGCAATACGACGATATTGTATCAGAAGTAGTATTATTTTTAGAAAAGCGCATTGCCCAGCTTCATTTGTTGGGAGTAAATGATATCATCATCGATCCGGGATTCGGATTTGCCAAAACATTAGAACAAAACTATTTACTGCTCAACAAGTTGGCATACTTTAAAGAATTAAATGTACCCATTTTGGCCGGATTGTCTCGCAAATCGATGTTATACAATTTACTCGGCACCGATGCAACAAACGCCTTAAATGCCACAACTGCCGCCAATATACTTGCACTTATGAGCGGAGCTAACATTCTGCGGGTACACGATGTAAAAGAGGCGCAAGAAACGATCACAATATTCAATCAATATTGCAAATCATAAATTTAAAAGATTATCTTTGAAACTTTTTAAACTCAAACTATGGGATTTCAGATTGGAATTAAAGATATTGTAGATATTTTTTTGGTAGCAATACTGCTTTATCAGACATTTAAACTACTGAAACGAACAGGAGCGATAAACATTTTCATCGGCATTTTGGCTTTTATTATTTGCTGGTTTTTAGTTTCGTACGTTTTCAAAATGGAATTGCTGGGCGGCATCTTCGATCGTGTGGTAAGTGTTGGTGCATTTGCCCTCATTGTTTTGTTTCAGGAAGAAATTCGACGTTTTTTTTCCAGAATCGGCTCAAAAAGACGTTGGAGCGCGCTTAATTCTCTGAAACGTTTCTTTGGGAACAACTCCGGCGAGAAAGAAACTTCAGACTATAATATGGTTCAGGTTGTTTTAGCATGTCGCAACCTCGCAAAAAGTTCCACCGGAGGACTGATCGTTCTCACACGAACAAACGATTTAAGCTTCTACTCTCAAACAGGCGAATATATAAACGCCACAATAAGTTCTCGTTTGATAGAGAATATTTTTTTCAAAAACAGTCCCTTACACGATGGAGCTTTAATTGTTTCCACTCAAAAATTGAAAGCCGCCGCTTGTATTCTACCCGTCTCGAAAAATCAATCCATCCCAAAACGAATGGGATTAAGGCATCGTGCAGCAGTAGGCATTACCGAACACACCGATGCAATTGCAATCGTTATTTCGGAAGAAACGGGACATATTTCGTGGGCAGTAAACGGACAGTTAACCGTCAATGTAAAACCCGAACAGCTTGAGCATTTTCTATCCGAAGAGCTTTCAAAATAAGCTTTATCGACAACTTCTCTTTACGGCATTTTTGGCTTTAGCCTGTCCAAGTTCAATCGCTTTTTCAAAATCCCTACAAGCATCGTCCCGTTGATTTAAATTCAATTCGGCAACACCGCGATTGTAATAGGCATCCCCATAATGCGGATTCAGAGCTATTGCTCTGGTCAGATCTGCCAGCGCATTTTTGTTATCGTTAAGAGCAATTTTCAGCAAACCTCTGTTATGCAAAGCACGATAGTGTTTCGGATTCATTTCGATTGCACGATTATAATCACGCATCGATGCTTTTGTATCATTACGTGCTTCCCAAACTATGCCGCGATAATAATACGCATCCGAAAGTGGCTGTATGTTCATCGATTTTGAAAAATCGGTCAAAGCATCATCATACAATTCGAGATATGTTTTAGCAACTCCTCTGTAAATATAAGCATCAGCCAAATTGGGCTTAAGCTTTATTGTTTGCGTAAAATCTTCCACTGCTCCGGTATAATCTTTAACATATTGCTTTGTCAGCCCACGACTCACCAAAGCCATAACGTCTTTTGGATTAATTTCCAATGCTTTTGTGTAATATTCAATCGCACCCTCATAATCCTGCAAATTGTATTTACAATCAGCAATATTAAAATAGGCATCGGCATATTGAGGATTAAGTTTTATCGCCGCTTGTTGATCTTCAATTGCCGATTCATAGTCCTGCAAATAGTACTTGGCAATACCACGACTCAGGTAAGTTTTTGCTTGGTTTGGATTCTTCTCGATTGATTTTGTATAATCTTCTACAGCGCCCTTATAATCCGTTTTATAGTACTTCGAAACGCCACGATTAAACAACGTATTGGCCGACTGACCCAAAAGTGAAGTTGCAAACATAACTGCCGCAACAACAAAAAGGATTGACTTTTTCATATACAGAACTGATTTTTAGATTAATTCTCCAAAAATAGCAAAATGTTCTTAACTGATCATCAAACCATATCATTTTTATGAAAAATAAAAAAGGCTGCTAAAACATAAAAGTTTAGCAACCTTTTGAAAAATATATTGATTTTATGAACATTCACAAAAACATACCCTCTATAAAACGCGAAAGGTAGTAACGCCTTACTACCAATCTTTGTTAACCTTAAATCTAATACTATGAAAAAATCACACTGCAAAGATAAGGCGATTTTTAATATCATCCAAACAAATTCATGAAAGAGTGTTCAAAAACTATGTTTTGTAACATAATTTTAATATTTACGCCGCTCAATTAACAATAAAATACATTAAACACAAATCTAAATCACTTCCCGAGTTGTAAAGTTTCCAATTTCCAGTCCTGAAATGCCATTCCCGTCTTGGCCAGTATGGCTCTTTTCATAGAATCGACCGAACCAAAACCGCAGGATTCCGAGAATTCCTGATTGGTATATTCAGGATGTTGTTTAATTACAGTGGTCAACTCTTCTATTCTAAAACTATTTACAAACGTGCAAAAATTCTGATTAAAATTTTGATTTATAATTGTTGACACATAAGTTCTGTTAGTTCCCACAGCCTGAGAAATATTATGTATAGTTAACTCGCTATTCAAAAATATTTTTTTATCCCTGAAAAGATATAAAATCCTATCAACCAATTCGTTTTGAATTACCTTGGTCATATCAGGTGCTTCACAAAAATTGTGTTCCAGCACCATTTTTTCGAACGCTGGATTCAGGGATTTTTGCCGGTCGCCCAACCAACCAATAATAAACAACATGGTGGAGAAGATGACCGACGCAAAAGCAATTCCAATAATTTCAGTCTTAAAATAACTCCGCCCCAAAGCTGCGATTACAAATGACGCAAAAGCAGTAACAATCATCGAATAATTTAAAAACTTCACCTTGTTTGGCGAACTGTCTTCCATATCGGAATAATACTGCTGCGCTTTATTTCCATACGCTTTTATCAACAAAAAACTACCTATCAATGAAGCAATTACTTGCACAAGAAAAGTAATTCTCATTAGCGAATGAATGACTTTCAGATACCTTATTCCAGTGCTATTTATCTCTAATTTTCTGTCGAACAACCAGACTTTAAAATCACCACAGTCGGTAAATAAAATTCCAACTGAATACAGAATGAACAAAAGAGTCGGTGCAGCAAGAAATTTGAAATGTGCTTTTAATGAAAATTCATTATCAACGGTGAGCAATCTGAAATAAATATAATAGAGAGGAAAAACCATTAACGATGCATATTGATAAAATGGATCTATAAAAACATACAAGGCTGGAAGCGGATAGTAATAAAAAAAATGAGATAAATAAACCACAAAAGCAAACAGCATAAACTTGCCTAAAAAGGATCGGGGATTGTGATATTTTTGAGAACCGGTGTTTAATGTTATCGACCAGAAAAGGGTGACATAAACTGGTGTAAGTAATAGTATTTGCTTCATTTATATCAAAGTAAATGCTACAAAATTAATGAAATAAATGTTTTTAATAACACATCAGAGTAAAAATTTGAAATTTGAATGAAAATACGAAACTATTATTATTATATTTGTCAAATACAATAAATACAACTCTTTCATTCAGTTAATTTTAATTCAATTTCAATAGCTATTTTTCTTAATTTTAAGAACGAATTTAAGAAATTATAATGGAATATCCGACAACCAAAAATAAAAGTGGCGACACCTGTCTGATTAATCAAAATATTCTCAATACTTTAATCGAGAATATTTCTGATCCGGCTTTTGTTATCGATTCAAATTCCAAATATATTCATTTCAACAATTCGTACGAACAGTGGGTGAAGATTTTTTTTGGAGTTGAAATTTCCTACGACACGATTTTATATGATTTGTTAAATAAGGAAGAGCGATTTAATACAAAACAGATCATTGACAAAGCATTCAAAAGCAAAATAAAAAAAACTGCTGTTTGCTGGGAAAACTGGCAAAAAGAGAAAAAAGAATTTCTGCTTTCGGCTGACCCGATTCTCAACGAACAGGGTGAAAAATTTGGAGCACTAGTTACCATAAAAGATAACAACAAAGACATTTTCAACAGTCACTCGGATATTTATAAAACCATTTTCGACAATTCGATTGTTGGGAAATCGCTGACAACCATCGATGGAATTATCAGAGTAAACTCCGGATTTTGCAAGATTCTGGGCTATGCCGAAGAAGAACTTAACAAGCTGAACTGGACACAAATAACTCACAAAGACGATATTGAAGGGAATAAAAAAATACTGAGCGACATATTTGCCAACAAGAAAAAATCAGAACGCTGGACAAAAAGATATATTCATAAAGACGGACGTATTATTTGGGTCGACATTACCACCACCTTAATAAGAGACGAGAAAAAGCATCCTCTTTTCTTTGTTACCGAAATAATTGATATTACCGAACAAAAGAAATCGGAAATTGCACTAACCGAATCGGAAGAAAAATTCAGAAAAGCCATATACAATGCACCTTTTCCAATAATGATTCACTCGGAAGACGGTCAAGTAGAATTAATCAACGAAGAATGGACAAAAATCACCGGTTATGATTTAAAAGACATTCCAACGATTGCCTTATGGGCCGAACGGGCTTATGGCGAAAGAAAAGGATTAATAATTCAGGAAATTGATCGGCTGTACAAGCTTTCGGAAAAAGTAGATGAGGGCGAATATCTGATAAAGACAAATCTTGGTAACACACGAAACTGGCATTTCAGCTCAACTCCTCTGGGTAGAAATTCGGACGGAGAAAGACTATCGATGAGCATGGCGGTGGATGTTACCGAAACTAAAATAGCTCAGGAAGTTACGATTAAAAATAAAGAAAGATTAAACAGGGCCGAACTCGCTTCGAAATCGGGCAATTGGGAACTGCACTTGGATAATGGAACTATCTATGCTTCGAGAGGAGCACGAAAACTGTATGGAATAGAAAATGCAATTTGGCTTTATAAGGACATAAAAGAAATACCGCTACCCGAATATCGTCATGCATTGGATCAGGCACTTAAAGATTTAATTGAAGAAGGTAAGCCTTACAATGTGGAATTTGAAATAAAATCGGCAAATACCGGCGAAATCAAAAACATTCATTCCACGGCAATATACGACCCAACGAGCAAAGTAATATTTGGAGTAATTACCGATATTACGGACAAGAAAGCAGCTGAAAGAGATTTAAAAGAAAATGAAATCAAATTCGAAGCTATGTTTGACTCGAGCCCCATTGCTTTTGTTATTTACGAAATGGACGGTCGTATTTCAAAAGTAAATAGTGCTTATTGCCAGCTTACAGGTTATTCGGAGAACGAATTGGTTGGGAAAACGACAATTGATTTAAATCTGACCAACCCCAAAAGGCGCGAAAAGATGCTTGATCAAATAAGATTATCGGGTGGAATGCTTGAAAATTTTGAAATTGAGCTTTTGAGGAAAGACAAAACAACGCGTAACATTCTAATATCGAGCAAAAATATTACTATTGATACAAAACAATTCAGATTTGGGATCAACATTGATGTTACTGAGCTAAGAAATGTAGAGAAAAAACTTCGTGAAAACGAACAAAACTTAAGCAATCTTTTTGCGTCAATGTCCGAAATGGTTGTTTTCCACGAAATGATAAAGAATGAGAATGGTGAATTTGTCAATTACAGAATTTTGGATTGCAATGATGCTTTCTCTCAAATTACAGGAATCGAAAAGGCAGATGCTATCGGAAAATTAGCAACTGAAGTGTACCAAACCGAGATGTCTCCCTATTTGGAAGAATATTCCACCGTTTGCAAAACAGGAAAGATGTTGGAACACAAGACTTACTTTGCTCCGCTGGATAAACATTTTATTATTTCAGCAATTCCATTGTCCGAAAATCAATTTTCGACAGTGACAACCGACATTACCGACATACAAACAACCCAAGAAGCCATTATTGCGAATAATAAGGAACTCGAAAGTTATATTTATGTTGCCTCACACGATTTGAGATCCCCATTGGTAAATATTCAGGGATTCAGCCAGCGACTGAAAAAACACTCGGAAGCTTTAAAACAATGCATGGCTTATTGCAACACAGATACTGATAGTAAAAACGACATATTGGATATTACGGAACAAAAGATTCCAAAAGACCTGAACTATATTCAAACGAACGTAGTGAAAATGGACAAGCTCATAAATGGCTTGCTACAGGTTTCGCGAACCGGAAGAATAAGCATGAAGTTTCAGAATATCGATATGAATAAGCTGATCAACAGTGTGATTTCAAGTTATAATTTCCAGTTGTCAGAAATCAAAGCAAAAGTAACAATTCACGATTTGCAAAATTGTTATGGTGACGAGAATTTATTAAATCAGCTTTTTTCGAATATAATTTCAAATGCCATAAAATATAAGAGTCCAGACAGAGAATTACAATTAGAAATATCTTCGACATTAAAATTTACCAAAGTTATTTATAGTGTCAAGGATAATGGCATTGGCATAAGCCCGAGGCATATCGAAAAAATTTGGGATGTATTTTTCCGAATTGACTCTTGCTCCCAAACCGGAGACGGATTGGGATTGAGTTTGGCAAAAAGAATTGTTGACAAGCACAAAGGCAAAATATGGGTAGAGTCGGAAGAAAAAAGAGAAAGTACATTCTACATTGAATTACATAAAACTAAATTTACCGAAGTCTAATCTAAACAACCTGAAATCATGAAAAGTTACAAAGAATTAATTATTTTGATTGCGGAAGATGATGATGGACATGCCGAATTAATAAGAGAAGGATTGACAAGTGCTGGTGTCTGCAATAATATCATTCGGTTCGAAAACGGAGAAGATGTTTGGCTTTTTTTCTTAGGAAAAACTGTAAACGGACAAGAGATTGATAAATCAAAATCGTATTTGCTACTTCTCGATATCAATATGCCCAAAATGGACGGAATTGAAGTTTTGAAAAATATAAAATCCGATGAGAAACTGAAAGAAACTCCAATTATAATGCTCACAACTACCGACGATCCGCGCGAAGTTGAGATGTGCTATAATTTGGGTTGCAACATATACATAACCAAACCTGTTCAATTTGATAAATTTGCTGAAACCTTATACAGAATGGGACTCTTCATTCAAATTATAAAGATTTAGTAGCATTTAGCCTGATTTATGGAAAAATTTCACGATACTATTTTAATTATTGAAGACGATGCCGATTTGATAGAACTCATAGCCGAAAAGGTTAATGAGACTGGTCATCTTTGCAAAAGTTTTGGAAATGCTTTCGATGCCATAAATTGGCTAAAAGGCAACGAACCTTTATTAATTATTTTAGATTATAATTTACCAGATTTAAATGGTTTGGAGTTTATTTCAAGCTTAAAAAATAACGGGATAACGCTTCCTCCATTCATTGTAGCTACAGGACAGGGTGATGAACGCACAGCCGTGGAGTTAATGAAACAAGGGGCTCGCGATTACATTGTAAAAGATAGTAATTTCCTTGATATGGTTGCTGTTGTCGTCGACCGAACAACAAAAGATATTCGTAACGAAATAAAACTGCAACAAACCAAGGAAGAATTAGATGAATTAAGCCAATTTAACAATCAGATTATCGAATGCGCCCACGAGGGAATTGTAGTATACGATACCGATTTTCGCTTCGTACTTTGGAATAAGTTTATGGAAGACCTTACCGGATACAAGTCGGTTGAGGTTGTTGGCAAATATGTTTTAGACGTATTTCCTCTTTTTAAATCAAGTGGAATATATGAAAATATAGCTAAGGCATTACACAATGAAACCGGGAAAGAAATTGAGTTTTTCTTCGACTTAAAATCTAAAAACAAATCGGGCTGGCTATCGGATTTTACAAGTCCGTTGAAGAACACAAAAAATGAAGTTATTGGAGCTATTTCGGCTGTACATAATATCACAGATAGAAAAAATGCAGAAGCCGAGGCTTTAAAAATTGCAAAACACTATCAAACCATTATTGAAAATGCTCCAGACGGGTTTGTTCTATTAAATGAATCAGGACAATTCAAGTATATCAGTCCATCTGCCAGAAGAATATTTGGCTTTAATGCAACGGATGAAGTAGTAATTGACACTAACCAACAAACTCATCCTGACGATCTCCCGCTGGTGCTATCTTTATTGGATCATATAAAGACTCATCCCACCATCATATCCACCATTCAATACCGATTCTCGAACAAGCAAGGCGAATGGATCTGGGTGGAAAGCACTTTCAGCAACTTATTATCGAACCCAAATGTCGAATCCATTGTCATCAACTTCAGAGATATTACCGACAGAAAAACAACAGAAATCGCACTTTCGGAAAGTGAACAAAAATTTCGGTCTATAACCGAGCAAACGAACGACTTTATAGGAATAGCCGATCTGAATGGAAATATTATTTATGCCTCTTCTGCCTCATTTTCGTTGTTTGGTTACACACCCGATGAAATGCTAGGCACCAGCTTTGAACAGCATGTGATAAAAGAAGAAAAAGAGAGAGCACAACAAGCATTTTCAGAGATGTTTATAACAAAACGTCATGTGAAAAATGCTGAATTTCAACTACTAAGAAAAGATCGCAGCATCTTTTACGGCGAAATAAACGGTTCTATTTATTCGCAGGGAGGAATTAAAGGAGTAATGGTTGTGATACATGACATTACGGAGAGAAAAGAGACAGAAAATTACCTGATACAAAGCAAAACCGTGCTTCAAAAACTGGTTGAATCTTCAACCGAGCTCATTGAATCGAACACGGAAAATATCGATTTTAAGAAAATAACCAACACAATAAGAGAAATTTCAGGAGCGAGTTACGCCTCTTTTAATCTTTTTGAACACGAGGGAGTTATTTTTAAAACAGTCGGGTTCTCAGGAATATCCGATATAGAAGTTTTATCACATCAATTTCTCGGATTCAATGTTCGAGAAAAGAACTGGGAATATAATCAGAATAAAAGTACACGAACCGAAAATCAAACCACAACCAAATTTGACTCTTTGCTGGATTTAGCGAGACAAATTATTCCTGACGAAATCATTCTGTCGGCTGAAAATATGTTCGATTTGGGCGAAGTTCATGTTGTGAAAATATCAAAAAACAATATTGTAAAAGGTGATTTTACATTGATTTTTAAAAAAGGGGAATCTATTAAAAATCCTGAGATTGTAGAATTATATGCCAACCAGGTTGGATTATACATCGAACGTCAACAAGCTGATGTACTTCTAAAGGAAAGTGAGAAAAAATACCGTATCCTTTTTGCAGATAACCCTCAACCGATGTTGATTTATGATGTGGAAACTTTAAAAATACTGGAAGTAAACACAAAAGCGCAGAAACATTATGGATATTCCCGGAATGAATTTCTGTCGATGAGTATTTTAGACATACATCCCGAAGAAGAAATTCCTTCGATAAAAAAAGAGATCGAAAAAATTCGCAACGGACAAAATGTAGAAAACAATGTTTCGAAACACATAAAGAAAAATGGAGAAGTAATATTTGCGGAAACGAATACAATGGCTACTCCCACTTTTGGGAAAAATGCTCGCCATATTATTGTTAATGATATTACACTCCGAAAAATGGCCGAAGATAATTTAAAAACATCGTTGTCGCTACTGAATGCCACATTAGAATCTACTGCTGATGGAATTTTGGTGGTAGATAGCGATGGGAAAGCCACAATTTACAATCAAAAGTTTGCAAAAATGTGGAATATCCCCAACGATCTTCTCGACCAGAAGTTAGACGAACAACTTTTGAGATACGTCTTTACTCAGATACAAAACCCGCAAGATTTTCTGGACAAAGTGGGCTACCTCTACCGCAATCCGGATATGAATAGCATTGACATGATTCAGCTTGAGGATGGCAGAACATTTGAACGATTCTCGCTGCCTCAGCGAATTGGAAACACAATTGAAGGACGAGTTTGGTCGTTCAGAGATATTAGTGAACGATTGAAAGCCGAAGAAGATATTAAACAAAAAATCGACGAGATGACACGTTTTCATAACCTTGCTGTAGGACGGGAATTGACAATGATAGAATTGAAAAAGGAGATTAATGAAATGTACACTAAAGCCGGATTAAAAGAAAAATATAAAATTATCGAATAGCAAAATAACAAACCTTACAACCTAATTTAATGACTGAAATACATAAAGGAATATCTGATTTATTAAAAAAGACATTGGACTTTGACATTTCTCAATACGATGAGACTTTTTACACAAAATCGCTAACAACCAGAATTTTAGAGACGAATTGCTGCAACGAAGATGAATATCTGAAATTTTTATCAGAGGATAATAATGAACAGAACTCATTAATTGGATCACTTTTTATAAGCTATTCGGAGTTTTTTCGAAATTCGCTGACATTCAGTACGCTTGAGCATGAAGTGCTTCCCACTCTTGTTTCAAAAAAACTAGCTGATAACCAGCACGAAATTAGAATATGGTCGGCCGCATGTGCAGGTGGACACGAAGCTTACAGTTTGGCCATATTGCTGAAGGAGATGAACCTGAAACGAAAGATAAATATCCGCATTTTCGCAACAGATCTTTCTGAAAAAGAAAGTCAAGCTGCAGAAAAAGCGAAAAAGGAAGCCGAAGAGAAAGCAAAAAAGGAAATGGAAGAGGCAGAAAAGGCCCACCAGAAATTGGTTGAAACTTATGAAAAAGAATTCGACCGAAAATTGGAACTTGGGAAGCTTACTCT
>JBBIID010000053.1:8864-11787 GCA_037446675.1 Paludibacter sp. | reverse complement strand
GAATCATCGCCGCAGCTTTTTCGAGTGCCGATTCCGCGCTTGCAGCACTTACCACTTCATTTTCGGTGGATATTCTCGGTGTACAACGGTTAAGTGCAGAGAAGGCGGAACGAAACAGAAAAATCATTCATATAGGTATTTCCGTTTTGTTTTGCGTTATTATTTTAATATTTAAAGCATTAAACAATAAAAGTGTTATTGATGCGATTTACATTATCGTTTCATACACTTACGGACCTTTGTTGGGGATGTATATTTTTGGCCTTTTTACCAAACAGAAAACAAAAGATAAAATGATTCCGTTTGTCGCTATAGCTTCACCGTTGATCTGTGGAGTTCTTGATTATGTAAGTTCTCATTATTGGGGTTTCGTGTTTGGCTACGAATTGTTGATGATAAATGGAGCAATTACGTTTTTGGGAATGTGGATATTCAGAGAATCGAAGGCAAAAATAACGCAAAGCAAATAACAAAAAAAATAAACATGGATATAAAATCAGCAGAATTTGTTATCAGTAATACCGATTATAAAAAATGTCCGGAAAGTAAGCTTCCCGAATATGCTTTTATCGGCCGATCGAATGTGGGTAAATCGTCGTTAATCAACATGTTGACGAATAAAAAAGGATTGGCAATGACTTCCTCAAAACCGGGGAAAACGCTTTTGATCAACCATTTTATTATTAACAGCAACTGGCATTTGGTGGATTTGCCGGGCTACGGTTATGCGACTGCCGGAAAAAAAACGCGCGAACAACTTCAAAGTATTATCGAAAGTTACATACTTTACCGCGAGCAGCTTACCTGTTTGTTTTTGCTAATTGACAGCCGTCACGAACCGCAGAAAATTGATCTGGAGTTTATGGAATGGCTGGGCGAAAATGGAATTCCGTTCTCGGTTGTTTTTACTAAGATGGATAAAATGTCGACACAAAAAGCAAAAGAAAATGTTGACCTGTACAAACAGAAATTACAGGAAGTATGGGAAGAATTACCTCCGATTTTTACCACTTCATCCGAAAAACGGGTGGGTCGTGACGAATTGCTGGACTATATCGACGAAATAAATAAAAGCTTGTAACTCGTAGCTTGTAACTAAAAAATAACTAATGAAAAATATTTTCATACTCGTTTCTTGCGTTTTTATTTTGATCTCGTGTTCTACAAAATCAACCGGGAAAGAAAATCTCGTGGCTGTTGACTCCCTGAATTTAAAATATGCCGAAGGATTTGCAGTAAAATATTTTGAAGAATACAAGGAAGTTATTGTGTTTAGTCCCTGGGTAAAAGGCTCGGTATATGCAAAATATTATCTGGTAAACGATACGAAAATAAAAGTTCCTAACGATGGAACTAAAGTCGTAATCCCGCTTAAAACATTAGCAGCCACATCCGTTACTCATTTCGAATTTTTAAACCTATTGGCTGAACTGCAAACCGTCAAGGGAGTTTGTTCGCCGAATTTAATTTACAATTCGGAAATAAATAAACGGTTAGCTACCGGAGAAATTACCGATCTTGGCGATGCATTTAATATCAACGTAGAAAAAACGTTGCAACTCAACCCAAATGCTGTGATGATGAGCGGTTACAATCAAAACGATTCGTATGCCTTACGGGTTTCGCAGGCGGGTATTCCGGTGCTTTTCAATAACGAATGGATGGAAACATCGCTGCTTGCACGAGCAGAATGGATTAAATTTGTTGCGGCTTTTTACAACAAGGAACAGATTGCTGATAGCATTTTTGCAAAAGTTGATACCAGATATAACGAAATAAAAGCGAAAGCACAGAACGTAAAAAACAAACCAAACATTATGGCTGGTTCCAACTTCAGAGGAACGTGGTACATGCCCGGCGGTCATAGTTTTATGGGACGACTTTTTGCCGATGCGGGTGGAAATTACTTTTACTCGAACGATACGACTTCCGGTAGCTTACCACTGAATGTAGAAACGGTGTTAAAAAACTTTTCAAAGACAGATGTATGGCTGAATTGCAGTTTTAATTCTATTGATCAATTGGTAAAAGCCGACTCAAAACATGCGCTTTTCCGTCCGGTAGGTTTGCAACAGGTATATAATTTCAATAAACGATTGCTGATGAGTTCGGCGAACGATTTTTGGGAAAGTGCGGTGGCAAGACCCGATTTGCTGCTTTCGGATGTGATTGCTATTTTGCACCCTGATTTATTGCCGGATTACGAAACGGTGTATGCCGAAAAACTGAAATAATTCATAATTATCTGAATTCAATGAAAAACCGCTCCGCTATATTATTTTTTATCCTCGCGGGTTTAATGCTTGTACTTTTCCTTGCCGATCTGGCTTGGGGGAGCATTAATATCTCCTTGCAGGAAATAGTGGCGGTTTTCACGGGTAACGAAAATCCCGGAATTAATTCGGAGATATTGCTGAATTTTCGTTTACCAAAAGCCATAACAGCGATTTTGGCTGGCGCTTCGTTGTCGGTTGCAGGGTTAATGATGCAAACATTATTTCGAAATCCGTTGGCCGATCCATATATTTTAGGCGTTAGTTCCGGCGCAAGTCTCGGTGTGGCTATTATCACAATGGCTTCGGCTTTTCTTCCTGCTTTTTTGGTCGATAGCGGTTGGGCAATGGTTGTTGCTGCGGTTATGGGTGCTGCGGTAGTTTTATTATTAGTTGTAGGCGTTTCATTTCGCGTGAAAAATGCGGTTTCGTTGTTGATTGTCGGGATTATGTTTGGCACCATTGCGGGATCAATCGTTAGTGTATTGCAGAATTTCAGTAATCCTGATGCCATTAAGTTGTTTATAATGTGGACATTTGGTAGCTTGAGTGCAGTGAATTGGACTTTTATGCAGGTGCTGCTGCCAGTTGTTATTATTGGAATTGGAATTGCCTTTTTTCTGCAAAAAAGACTAGATGGACTTTTATTG
>JBBIID010000053.1:0-8841 GCA_037446675.1 Paludibacter sp. | reverse complement strand
ATGCGCGTGGATTGGGCATTCCCATTATCGAAACCAGATTTCTGATTGTAATTGCTACCGGATTGCTGGCGGGTGGAATTACCGCTTTTACCGGGCCTATTGCTTTTGTTGGAGTCGCCATTCCACACATTGCCCGTGGACTTTTCAAAACATCAAATCATAAAACATTGTTACCGGCAACAATATTATGTGGTGGCTCATTATTGCTGGTCTGCGATATTATTTCGCAAATTCCGACTTATACATTGCCTATAAATACGGTGAGCGCATTGTTCGGAGCCCCGATAATTATTTGGATAATACTGAAAAGAAAATAAAATGGCTATATTATCCGCAAATAAACTTACTATTGGCTACACAAAGAAGGCAAAAATCGATGTGATTCAATCCGAACTACAACTTGAGTTGCGTGCGGGTGAATTGGTTTGCCTTATTGGCCCGAATGGAAGTGGAAAATCTACATTATTGCGGACATTGGCAGGTTTGCAAAAATCGTTATCGGGAGAAACGCTTATCAACAATCTGAATATTTCCAAAATATCGCTGAATGAAAAAGCACGCCTTATCGCTTTGGTACTGACCGACAAAGTGGAGATTGAAAACGCAACGGTGCAGGATATTGTTTCTTTTGGTCGTCATCCTTATAGCAGTTGGTGGGGCGGTTCGGTCGAAGATGATATTTTTGTGCGCGAGGCGATAGAAATGGTTCACTTGGAACACAAAAAAGATGCTTTATTAAATGAGCTTTCAGATGGTGAACGGCAACGCGTAATGATTGCGAAAGCGCTGGCACAAGACACTTCCATTATCATGCTCGACGAACCCACCGCTCATCTTGATTTACCTAACCGGGTGGAAATTATGTTGCTTCTCCACCGACTTGCTCACAAAACAGGGAAAGCGATTCTTCTTTCTACTCACGAGCTTGATTTGGCGCTTCAGGCTGCCGACCGCATTTGGTTGATGAATGCAAACAAGGAAGGTGTTGAATCGGGCGTTCCGGAGGATTTAGTGCTTAATGGAAGCTTCAATAGAACTTTCGAAAGCAAATCTTATTTCTTCAACGCCGCTAACGGCAACTTTTCCATGAACTATCCTTTGACCAAAAAAGTCTGGGTCGCCGGAGACAAAACGCGTATGTATTGGACACTGAGAGCTTTGGCTCGCGCCGGGTTTATGGTAGTGGAAAATGCCAGCATAACAATAGAAGTTACAGAAAACGGTTGGTTGATTGCAAACGACAGTTTTGCAACAATTGAGCAACTTCTTTTGAAACTCGAAAGCAGTTTTACGAATTAATCTTATCTTACACAGTATTTTTCTTTTTTGTACAGAATTCTGAAATAAAATAATATCCTGAATTATGTTGATTTTTAACTCAATATGATTCAGGATATTTTTATGGTATAATCGAACCACGTGTTTGTAAACTTTATAAAGATGACGTATCTTTGCCCTTCTTTTAAAGTTCAGAACAAAATAATTTTTTGTTTTTTCCGTTAAAAAGTGGTCGTAAGTAAACGTCGCACGAAAGCCAAACTATTTTTGTTGCATGAAAAATAAAATTTTTAGCATATTCCTTTTTTTATTAGTAATAACAATTGCTTCCGCTCAAACCAAAGTCCGCGTTTACGGCTATGTTATCGACACCAATAACAGAGGAATAGAGCTTGCTAATGTTTATTTTGAAAACACAACTATCGGAACCAGCACCAATAATAATGGCTATTACGACCTTTCCGCAGAGATAAAGGATTCGGCTACGATTGTTTATTCAATGTTGGGATACCAAACCATAAAGCACGTTATAAAACCGCATCAAAAAGTCATTCAAATCTCGGTTGAGTTGCCTTCGTTGTCGAAAGAAATGAGCGAATTGAACGTAACCGGACAGCGCAGACAAACTTCGACTGTCGATATGCTCGATCCATCCAAATATCGCGTTGTTCCCAATTCCTCCGGTGGCATTGAGTCGCTTTTAATCACTTTTACAGGAGTTAGCTCTACCAACGAATTGAGTTCGCAATATAATGTTCGTGGTGGAAATTTTGATGAAAATGCCGTATATGTTAATGGCGTGGAAGTTTATCGTCCGTTGCTGGTGAAAGCAGGACAACAGGAAGGTTTAAGCTTTATAAATCCGGACATGGTGCAGAACGTAAGATTCTCATCGGGTGGTTTTGATGCAAAATATGGTGATAAAATGTCGTCGATTTTGGATGTTGACTATAAAAAACCAACGAGCTTCGAAAGTTCAATTTCTTTAAGCCTTTTGGGTGCTTCGGCCTATGTCGGAACTGCCAACAATAATTTCACGCAAATGCACGGTGTTCGTTATAAAACAACTCAGGCTCTATTGGGAACTCTCGATACAAAAGGAGTTTATAAACCGTCGTTTATCGATTACCAAACATATCTCACCTATCAACTTTCGCCAAAAACTGAATTGACTTTTTTAGGAAATTTCTCTCAGAACTCTTACGTTTTTGTTCCCGACAGTAGCGAAACTGAATTTGGAACTTACAACATGGGACGTAAACTTACGATTTATTTTGAAGGTCAGGAAAAGGATTTGTTTCAAACGGCATTTGGAGCTTTGTCGCTCAATTATAAACCTCTGAAAGGAATGAAATTGAGCCTTATGACCTCTGCTTTCAACACAAACGAGAATGAAACCTATGATATTTTGGGAGAATACATTCTTAGTGAGGTGAAAATGGATGTAAAAGAGGAAAACAAAGAAGGCGAAACGCTCGGAATTGGAAAATATCAGGAACACGGACGAAACAGGTTAAATGCTACGGTTGTCAATGTGGGGCATTTAGGAGAATACGAAATTGGCAAACACAAACTGAATTGGGGTTTAACTCTTCAGAAAGAGATAGTTTCCGATAAGATAAGCGAATGGGAATGGCGCGACTCGGTGGGTTATTCTTTACCTTACAGCAATCAGCAAGTGAATTTATATTACAACCTGAAAGCTAAAACAGATTTAAATACACTAAGGTCGTCAGCTTTTGTTCAGGACACCTATAAAGTTCGTGGCGAAAATGGAACATTACTGCTCACCGGTGGTTTGCGAGCCGGGTATTGGGGATTCAATAAAGAATTATTGTTAAGTCCCAGATTTTCTGTCGCCTGTTTGCCACATTGGGAAAAAGATTTTACGTTCCGTTTTGCAACTGGCGTGTATTATCAAGCACCATTTTATAAAGAAGTTCGCGATACGGTTTCCGACGCATTAGGAAATTTGAAGGTAGAATTGAATCCGGACATAAAAGCACAACGCTCGTTACAATTTGTATTGGGCGGCGATCATTATTTCCGTGCGTGGGGGCGGCCGTTTAAGTTCACAACGGAAGCTTATCTTAAACTGGCCGACAGAGTTGAATCGTATACTATCGATAACGTAAGAATTCGCTATTCGGGCGAAAATGATGCAAAAGCCTACACGGCTGGAGTTGACTTTAAACTTTTCGGAGAGCTGGTTCCCGGAACGGACTCCTGGATAAATTTATCGTTGATGGACTCGAAAGAAGATATTATTGGCGATTCTTATGTCGACCAGAAAACGAATGAAACTATTTATCCCGGTTGGCTACCACGCCCGAGCGAACAACGCTATGCTTTTTCGATGTTGTTTCAGGATTATTTGCCCAACAATCCCAAGTATAAAGTTCATTTGAAATTTATATGGTCGGATGGATTGCCGATTGCCGCACCGAGTAGCGCAGCGAGCACTACCGCTTTCAGAGCTTCCGAAAACAGAATGCCACCTTATCGAAGAGTAGATATTGGTGCTTCGAGAGTTTTGGTAAATGGCACCGACAAACTAATGGATAAAGCTTGGTTGAAACATGTAAAAAGCATTTGGCTAAATCTGGAAGTGTTTAATTTGATGGATTTCAAAAACGTAAACTCCTATTATTGGGTAACCGATATTGCCGGACAGCAACTCGCCACTCCAAATTATCTCACCGGCCGACAGTTTAATGTCAAAATTATGGTTGATTTGAAATAATTGACAGGTAACAGTTGATAATTGATAATTTTTTTCTTAGTACATGAAATTCTTTTGCAAAGAACTGCAAATTGTCAACTGCAATCTACAAACGAACTGTCAACTTGTAACTAAATAACTTTATTTATCGGTTTTATTTCATTAATTTTGCGGCTAAATTTATAAAATGAAAAGTTATTTGTTTTTATATTTCAAAGACGAATAACCGATAACTGACAACTAATAAAATGCCACACACATCTCTACGTGGGCAGGCAATGCCTGAATCACCCATTCGTAAATTAGTTCCACTGGCCGATAAAGCCAAAGCACGCGGTATAAAGGTGTATCACCTTAACATCGGACAACCCGATTTAAAAACACCCGTAGTCGCGTTGGATGCTGTTCGGAATATCGATCGTACTATTCTTGAATACAGCCCGAGTGACGGAATAAAAAGTTTACGAATTAAACTGGCGGACTATTATCGTACGTTTCATATCGACGTTACGGTTGACGATATAATTGTAACCACAGGTGGTTCGGAAGCGGTGAACTTTGCGTTTATGAGTTGCCTCGATCCGGGAGATGAAATCATTGTACCGGAACCGGCTTATGCCAATTATACTGCTTTTGCAATTGCAGCCGGAGCTATAGTGCGTCCTGTGGTTTCGTCAATCGAAGAAGGATTTGCATTGCCATCGGTAGAGAAATTCGAAGAGCTGATTACTCCAAAAACAAAAGGCATTCTTATTTGCAACCCCAATAATCCTACGGGTTATTTATATACCCGTTCGGAAATGAACAAGATACGCGATATTGTAAAAAAATACGATTTGTATCTTTTCTCGGATGAGGTCTATCGCGAATTTTGCTATACCGGTGCACCTTATATTTCTGCTTTTCATTTGGATGGAATTGAAGACAATGTGGTGCTGATCGACTCTGTTTCGAAACGCTACAGCATGACCGGAGTTCGTATCGGAGCTATTGTAACCAAAAATAAAGAAGTTCGTCAGAGCATAAATAAATTCTGTCAGGCTCGCTTGAGTCCACCTTTGTTGGGACAAATTGCTTCGGAAGCAGCCATGAATACTTCGTCGGAATATATGTTGGAAATGTACAACGAGTACGTGGAACGCCGTAAATTCCTTATCGACGGACTGAACCGTATTCCTGGCGTTTATTCTCCGATTCCAATGGGTGCGTTTTATACCGTTGCTCGCCTGCCTATCGACGATGCCGATAAATTCTGCGCGTGGTTATTGTCCGACTTCGAATTCGAAGGTTACACGGTGATGATGGCACCAGCTTCCGGTTTTTATACCGTTGAGGGATTGGGTAAAGACGAAGTCAGAATTGCTTACGTGCTGGATAAAGATGCTTTGAAACACGCTTTGGTTGTTCTCGGAAAAGCTTTGCAGGTATATCCGGGACGAACTATTTAAGTTTATAAAGCTTTTAAAGTTCGTAAAGTTATAAAGGATATATTGAACATTCATCGATTTTATTCCACAACAGGTAATCCTCCAACTTGAACATAGAATATTTCATAGCAAAACGAATTCATTTTCAGCAGGGCAAGAAGAATATTTCCCGTCCTGCTGTTCGTATTGCAACTATAGGAATTGCTCTCGGGCTCGCTGTAATGATTGTTTCGGTAGCCGTTGTGATTGGTTTCAAAAACGAAGTTCGTAACAAAACCATTGGTTTTGGCGGACATGTTCAAATCACAAACTTCGATAATAACAATACTTACGAGATGAATCCGATAAAAGCGGACAATGCTTTTGTGGGAAAACTCGCCAAACTTGATGGAGTAAAACATGTTCAGCATTTTGCCACCAAACCCGGAATTATAAAAACCGATTCCGAATTTCAGGGAATTGTAATAAAAGGCGTTGGAGCAGACTTCGACTGGAACTTTTTCAAATCAAATCTGATAGAGGGAAGTATTCTGGATGTTAGTGGCGAAACGGCTAAAAACGATGTTATCATTTCCAAATCTCTTGCCAATATGCTCGGCTTGAAGTTAGGCGATAGTTTTTTTACATATTTTATTCAGGAACAGGTTAGAGCGCGAAAGTTTAAAATTGTCGGTATTTATTCCACCAATTTTATTGAATACGATAAACTTTTTATTCTGGCCGACTTACGTCATGTTCAGCGACTGAATGATTGGGAGGAAAATCAATATAGCGGCTTAGAAATTCTGATCAATAACTTTGATGATATTGATAAAGTTGGGGACGAAGTGTACAATGCCGTTTCTAACAAATTCACGAATGAAGGAAATACCTATTATGTTCAAACCATCAAGCAACTGAACCCGCAAATTTTTGGCTGGCTCGATTTGCTGGACATGAATGTTTGGGTGATTTTGTTCCTAATGCTTGCCGTTGCGGGATTTAATATGATTTCCGGTTTGCTGATATTGATTTTGGAACGCACCAATATGATCGGCATCCTGAAATCGCTGGGAGCAGAGAACTGGTCGATTCGCAAGATATTTCTTTATCATTCGGCTTTCCTGATCGGGAAAGGAATGCTTTGGGGAAATGTGATTGGTCTGACGCTTTGCGCTATTCAGTACTTTACCCACATTGTTCCGCTCGATCCCGAATCGTATTACGTGGCCACTGTTCCGATTAATTTCAACTGGCTGTTTATCGTGTTGCTGAACATCGGAACTTTGATTGCTTCTATGCTTATGATGATTATACCTTCATATCTGATTACAAAAATCAACCCTGCCCGAATCATTCGTTACGAATAGAATGCTATTGATTTCAGATAAAAGACATTCAAAGCATTTTATCAAATCTCTATTTTAATGTGAGTTCGATATAAGAATTATCAAAACGAGATAACCCCTTTGTTGTAAAAGTCCGAAGGACTATAATGTGAATAACCACGGGTTTCACCCGTGGAAGTTAATGCAAGCAAACCTAAACCCTGAAGGGGTTTAACATATAAATAGTAGTTATTGAACCCTTTTCAGGGTTCTCGTTGTATATTCTCATATACCACGGGTTTTACCCGTGGTTATTCACATTGAATCCTTTCAGGATTCTAAAAGCTTATTTTGGTAGATGATGAGTAATTGTAATTTACTTATGTCGAACTCACGTTGTTTTAAAAATCTTGAGTTTAACGAGTCCGTTTTTTGCGTAGCTTTTTATTCACAGCGGCAGCTTTTTTGGTTATTTTTTTTGGGGGAGCTGTAGTAAAAAAGTAAAAGCCAGCCCGGGTTAAGGCAAGGGTATTAAAACAGAAAATCCTGATTATCTGAAATAATCAGGATTTTTTATTAGGAAGTTATTCTTTTATTTTTTCAATCGGTCCATTGCTTCGATAGTATTTTCTCTGCTTCCGAATGCCGAGAAACGAACATATCCTTCACCGCTTGCACCAAATCCGGCTCCCGGAGTAGTGACGATATTTTTTTCTTTCAACAGATAATCGAAGTATTCCCAGCTGCTTAATCCTTTCGGAGCTTTTGCCCAAACGTAAGGAGCATTTTTACCACCAAAAACGGTGTAACCGGCTTCGATAAGTCCTTCACGAATGATTTTTGCATTTTCGGTGTAGAAATCGATCAACGCTTTTATTTGTTTTTTGCCTTCAGCACTGTAAGTGGCTTCGGCTGCACGCTGCACAATGTATGAAGTTCCGTTGAATTTAGTTGTCTGACGACGATTCCATAATTTATTCAACGCTACAGGTTCGCCATTTTCAGCATATCCCATCAATTGCTTTGGCACAACGGTATATCCACAACGGGTTCCCGTAAATCCTGCCGTTTTTGAGAAGCTGCGGAATTCAATAGCCACATCTTTTGCACCTTCAATTTCGTAAATGCTGTGCGGAACATTTTCCTCGGTAATAAATGCCTCGTAAGCAGCATCAAAAAGAATGATAGCTTTGTTTGCTTTGGCATATTCCACCCAAACTTTCAATTGCTCTTTTGTAAGCGTCGTTCCGGTAGGGTTGTTTGGATAGCAAAGATAAATCAAATCCACTTTTTCGGTTGGAAGTGTCGGAACAAAATTGTTTTCAGCATTACAAGGTAAATAAACAAGGTTTGTCCATTCTCCGGTAGTGGTTGGTTCGCCAGCACGGCCAGCCATTGCATTAGTGTCTACGTAAACGGGATAACTCGGGTCAGTAATTGCCACGCGGTTATTTTTGTCGAAAATATCGCCGATATTCCCGGTATCGCTTTTTGCACCATCGCTTACGAAAATTTCATCCGCTTCGAGTTCAATTCCGTTCGCTTTGAAATCGTTTTCGAGAATTGCTTCACGAAGAAAAGCGTAACCCTGTTCAGGACCGTAACCTCTAAAAGTTTCTGAGCTGCGTTGTTCTTCCGCCGCTTTCACCATGGCATCAACTGATGCATCGGGCAAAGGAAGGCTCACATCGCCAATTCCCATACGGATAATTGGTGCAGTCGGATTTTCTTCTTTATGTTTTGCTACTCTTTTTGCAATTTCAGAAAAAAGATAAGTTGCAGGAATCTTGATAAAATTTTCGTTAATCTGTGCCATATATTTTTAGTTGGTATTTTTTTAGTTGATAGTTGACAGTGGATAGCTGACAGAAGTTGTAATTCAGTAACTTAAATTTTGCATCTTACATTACTGTTTACTTCTTACTGTTTTTTTTAGATTTCTCCTTCGAAAACGGTGATTGCATTTCCGGTAAGGTAAACGTGGTTATCGAACGCGTTCCACTCAATAACTAATTCACCGCCAAGAAGTTCAACCGTTGTTTTGCGGGAACAAAGTCCGTTGAGAACACCAGCCACTACCGATGCGCAAGCTCCTGTTCCGCAAGCC
>JBBIID010000052.1:0-11909 GCA_037446675.1 Paludibacter sp. | reverse complement strand
TTATTGTTTCTTCTATATTCGCGTCAAACTCTGCTCTGGACCAGTACAAACAATGATTAAACAGGACTCTGAGTTCGTTGAAGGTCGGATCTCCTCCGGCTTCTATGTCCCAAATGCGGCCGTAATACTCGTCGTGAACAGCCGGAGCCATTAGTGCAGCATGGTTGTTAGCTTTATACAATGAAACCGGCGTTCGTCCATTCCGAGCAAGAAATTCCTCATCGATTTGCTCTACCTGAGTGTAAATTCCATAAGGTTCTCCGTTCACTTCGTAAGTCACATGTTTTATTTGTGGTGCAGGATGTCCAAGAAAGTCAAATAGTTTAAGAATTAGATAATTCCGCATATTTGAATAATCTTTATAATCGGCGTGCAGATTTATCCTTTCCACCCCAAAATAATTATTGGAATTGTCGAACTTAATAGCCCAGCTTTTTTTAGAATAAGATAATGAAGTAGAGCCTTTAAAACGAGCCTTTACGTTATAACTGAACGTGCCTACATAAAAAACGGCGGGATAATAGACTTCATCTTCCGGATGAGCATACATCAACTCCAGATTGGAGGGAGCAATTGTCAGCTTATAATGTGGCAATTGCTGAGAAAAAACAGGAAAAAGCAAAACAGAAAACAGCAGAGGTAAAAGTTTTTTCATTAGCCAACAAAAGTTTAAAGCATTTTTACTTTTTCATATAAAAAAGGACTTCCTCTTACTTAAAATCAACGATTATAATTGAACCCGAAAGAATAGAACCTAACTGCCGACAGCAACAAAGGCGTACCCATTGCGATATAAAATTCGGCAAGATGCGCTACTGGAACAATGCCCGAAACTCTCAGTGCAACACCTAAACTTATCATTAGAAACATCATTAGATAACTGTTCCAACTAAAGAAAGAGAAAACACATGGGCGCTCTTCGGGTAGATTAATAATTCGCAACGAATGTTTTAATGAAACTTTCGAAAATACCAACCGAAAAAAAAGCAACCCTGCCAGAAGACTTACAAGCGTTGATATCCACACAGATTCGCGTAACTGCGATAACGAATAAAATCCGCGAAACAAAAGCATGCCTCCGGCAAACGTCCATACTAAAGCAGCAATGAATAACAAAGACCTTTTCGGTACACCTAGTTTATATCTTTCGAACAAAGACTTTTTTGAAAGCATAATTAAAACAATACGAGAATTATAATCAATATAAATTTCTATATTTGAGCGTAAAATTACAAATTATTTCATTTAAACCTTTAATTAGCATTAAGGATTTATGAAATCGACAGTATATATGAAAATTGCTTTTCGTACATTACATTTTTTTTGCTACTTTTGCACAAAATTTTTCCTATGACGTTTGATATCTCATTTATAGGCTATTTCGCTGGTTTTTGCACAGCAATTGCGCAATTTCCGCAAGCTTATAAAGTATTGAAAACGCAGGAAACGGAGAGCATTTCGCCGATAATGTACTCTATAATGACACTTGGAATCCTGTTTTGGTTCATTTATGGGCTGTTAATCCCTAACATCCCCATGATAATTGCCAATGGAGTTTGTATGATTCCTTCATTGTTTGTACTTTACATTACGGTTCGCAATTTGATCAGAACAAAAAAATAAACAACATGAAACGCATTCAGATTATCAATGGACCCAACCTGAACCTGTTAGGAACTCGCGAACCGACAGTGTATGGCAGCCAAACTTTCGAAGCGTATTATCTTGATCTGAAATCAAAATTTCCGAATGTTGAACTGGATTATTTCCAGTCAAACACCGAAGGTCTCATTATTGATAAATTGCATGAAGTAGGCTTCACATACGATGGAATAGTGCTCAACGCCGGAGCATATACACACACTTCCATTGCTATTGCTGATGCTATTCGTTCCATCACTGTTCCTGTGATTGAAGTGCATATTTCCAATGTTTTTAAACGCGAAGAATTCCGCCATCATTCTTATTTGTCTGAGGCATGTAAAGGATGTATTGTGGGGTTCGGCCTTGATTCGTATCGTTTAGCCGTCGATGCGATGTTACAATTCTAATACTATTTTACACTGAAGAAAGATCGCAACATTATTTTTTAATCAACGAAATTCCCTGAGAAACGGGAAGTAATATATTAAATAATTTGTATGTCAAAATCAACTAAAATAGTTGCCACCATTAGCGACAAAAATTGCGAAGTGGAGTTTATACAAGCCCTTTACAAGGAGGGAATGAATGTAGTGCGCATGAATTCGGCGCATCTACAGCGTGAAGGATTTCTTAAAATCATTAATAATGTTCGTACAGTAAGTAGCAGCATTGCTTTATTAATGGATACCAAAGGTCCGGAAGTAAGAACTACTGTCGTTCAGAATGATGCCATCGAGCTTCATACCGGTGATTTGGTAAAAGTAACAGGAAATCCGGAACTGATCTCTACAAATGAGTGTATCGCCGTAAATTACATCCATTTTGTACGCGACTTAAATATAGATGACGATATTTTATTTGACGATGGCGAAATAGACTTGAAAGTGGAGTCGAAAGACGAAACATTCTTATATTGCCGTGTACAAAACGATGGAGTATTAGGAAGCCGCAAAAGTGTAAACGTACCTGGAGTGCGCATTAACCTGCCTTCGCTTACCGAACGCGATCGTCAGAACATCCTTTTAGCTATCGAGCTGGAGTTGGATTTTATCGCTCACTCGTTCGTTCGTAACAAACAGGATTTGCTTGATATTCAGGAAATTTTGGACAAACACGATAGTCCGATAAAAATTATTTCTAAGATTGAAAATCAGGAAGGTGTAGACAATATCGAAGAAATTTTGGAACACACTTATGGGGTGATGATTGCTCGTGGCGATTTAGGAATTGAAGTTCCTCAGGAAAAAATTCCGGGTATTCAACGCCGATTGATTCGCAAATGCGTGTTAGCAAAAAAACCAGTTATTGTTGCCACCCAGATGCTTCACTCAATGATCAAAAATCCACGTCCGACACGTGCCGAAGTAACCGATATTGCAAATGCAATTTACTACCGCACCGATGCTTTGATGCTTAGCGGCGAAACTGCTTACGGAAAATATCCTGTAGAGTCGGTTCGCATTATGGCTAAAATTGCGAAAGAAGCGGAAAAAACAAAATTGGCCGAAAATGATATTCCAATCAACATTAGCACTAACGATATTACTTCGTTCCTAGCTAATGCAGCGGTAGAGGCTAGTTCTAAAATCGGAACTAAAGCAATTATTACTGATACGTACAGCGGAAAAACAGCACGTCATCTTGCAGCTTATCGCGGCACAAACCCAATTTTAGCACTTTGCTATCACGAACGTTCGACCCGCGAATTAGCACTTTCCTATGGTGTATTTCCTATATACCAAAGCGAGAAGGGCAACACGCAGAAATATCTTATGGCAGGATTGCAGGAACTTATAAAAGAAGGTTTTCTGAAAACAGATGATTACGTTAGCTACCTGAGTGGCAGTTTCGGATCTGGTTTTGGCACCACCTTCCTCGAAGTTAACAGAATAGACAAAATCTTCGAATCGCGAGACAAATATCTGTTACCAAATTTCTGATAAAATAAACAAAAGGCGTTTTATAACGCCTTTTGTTTTATTAATGAATCTAAACAATTCCCGCATTAAACTTTTGGTATTTTTGGCTGTCTATATTTCCTAGATTGAGCGGTTCATCCGCCTATTTTTTATCAATGAATATTTATAGGTATGAAAAAGGTATTATTTCTATTTATCATCTCTTTACTTTCCATCAAAATTTTTGCGGCAGCAAGCATTAGCGGCACAATTGTAGATGCCACTTCGCAAAGTCCCCTCGAATTCGTAAATGTCACTCTCTTGAAGCAAGGTTCGCATGTTCCTTTGTCGGGTATGAGTACCGACCTCAAAGGAGGCTTCATTTTCTCGGGATTGGAAAATGGCAATTACACCCTTCAGTTTAGCTTTGTTGGCTACAATCCCATAAATAAAGAACTTGCATTAACGGGTAAACCGATTAATGTAGGCGTAATTAAAATGGAAGAAGACACAAAAAAATTGTCGGAAGTAGAAGTCGTAGGACAAGGTTCGCAAATGAGGTTCGATATCGATAAAAAGATATTTAGTGTCGATCAGAATATTGCAGCGGCTGGAGGTTCGGCCACCGAAGTTTTACAAAATATTCCTTCCGTTGATGTGGATAACGAAGGAAATATCTCACTCAGGAACAATGCAAATGTAGAAGTTTGGATCAATGGAAAACCTTCGGGACTCACTGCTGATAACCGTGCGCAAATTTTGCAGCAAATGCCTGCCGAAAGCATTGAAACCATTGAAGTTATGACAAACCCATCAGCAAAATTTAATCCTGAAGGTACTGCCGGGATCATTAACATCGTTCTCAAAAAAAATCGTAAAGCCGGATACTATGGAAGTGTTTCTGGCGGACTTATGTATGCCGACGGAGCAAAACCGGGTGGCACGCTTGGCGGAAATATCAATTATAGTAGCAGTAAAATAGATGCAAATTTGAATGTGGGTTATCGCGCAATGAGTTTTTTGGGTGGCAGCAAAACCGATAGATATAGTTTAGCCGGAACAGACACTTTATCGCTACTCTCACAAAATTCTAATTTCACCAGAGCTTATGGTGGTATTTTCTTCAGAGGTGGTATAGATTATCACATCACTGATAAACAAACCATCGGACTAAGTGGGTTTGGACTGACAGGCACAGGAGGAGGCCCATCTTCGACACATAATACTTTTTTTGATTATAATACACAAACTGTTTCCAGAGATTATACCCGGGATATAAATGATGATGGAATGAGACAAAGTATTAGTACTTCGCTCGATTACAAATGGGATATCGACAAAAAAGGATCAAACTTGATGGCAAGTTTATCCTATTCGGGACATAAACGTGGAGGAGACGACAATATCCGACAAACAGACCTGATTAATAACAAAGATACGATAACACAAAATACGCTTCAATCAGTAATAGGAACCAATAAGGAATGGCTGTTCAAAGCGGATTTTACTAAAAAATTCTCTGAATCGTCCCGTCTTGAAGCTGGCTGGCAAAGCACATTACAGCAAAGAAACAGTCCTGCTTCGGCCTACGATAGTTTGCAAAACAAAGAAATTGATGCCTACTTCAACAAATTTGACTACAACGAACAAATACATGCTGCTTACCTGACATTCGGGACACGATTTTTCGAAAAACTGAGCGTACAGGGAGGGTTGCGTGCCGAATATCAGATCCGTTCTGCTGAAAACGATCAAAAAGTCAATGGCAACATTGTAACTGAGCCAATAGAATTCAAACCCGCATTTAGGGTGTTTCCAAGCGTATATCTATCCTATTCACTTCCTGGAAATAACGAATTGCAGCTCAATTACACCAGCAGAATAGATCGACCTCGGGGACGGCAGATAAATCCTTTCCGCGACTATTCCGATTCAACGCGAATTTCGTATGGCGACCCGACTCTGTCTCCAGAATATGAAAATTCATTAGAATTCAACTATTTAAAATCGTGGGATGCTCATTCACTTTCCGCATCTATTTACTATCGGTCTACCGACCAAGGCATAGAAAGTGTACAATTTGCAAACAACAGGACAATGGAGAGCACTTATATGAATCTTTCGCACTCTTCAAGTTCAGGAGTTGAATTAGTGGCTAAAGACAGGATTTTCAAAATTATTAATCTAACAACTTCGCTAAATTTATATTACTATCAGCGTGATTCTTCGTCGTACACCAACCGATACGCACCAGCCATTACAACAATTATCCCTGCCCAACAAAATTTTTCATGGAGTGGCAGAATGATGGCAAATATCGTTCTTGGACGAACCACCTTTGCACAGCTTTCGGGAGAATATTCGGCACCTCGGCTCATTGCACAAGGTCGTGAAACGTCAAGTTATTCTATTGATATGGGGTTGCGTCAGACATTCCTCAACAGGAATCTCAGTTTGAATTTGATGGTAAGAGATTTGTTGAATTCGAGAAAACGAAACAGTATAACATCCGGAAATGGGTTTTATGAAACAAATGAATCGTTCTTTAATGGACGAATGTTGGGATTAACCGTCACCTATAATTTTGGTAATATGAAACCCAAAGCAGGCGAAAGAAAGAAAAGCGAAACAAATAACGAAGATATGAACATGGATGGTGGAATGGATTAATTTCCCTGGATTTATACACAAACAAACGCCTCCTGCAAGTCAATGTTTGCAGGAGGCGTTTGTTTATTATTTGTCCGCATCAATTTCTTTCCCTAGATAGAATATTAATGACTTCGACCAGACATTATCATATCCGATAGGACTATGTAAGAGGAGAAATAAATTGATTTTGTCTTTCCAAATTGCTAGTTATTTATAACCATGGCATTAGTAAAAACAATGCCTGTAGTATAATCCCAATCGATGTATAATTTCTTGTCCGAAACATAATAATGTCCTTCGTACACAGTTCCCAAAAGCGAAATCTCAAGTTTATTACTTTTTGAATCAGGATCGGGGTTGAGGGTAATTGCTCCCTCTGCTTCTTTTTGTCCTGCCAAACAGAATCTCGAATCAGGAGTATACACACCGTCAAATGAAATGAGACCACTTACTGGATCTCGACTTATCAACAAAAAATTATTCAGGCAATCGTATTTATTCGAAGTTTTAAAAACGAGTGTTACCAATGCTATTTCCGGCTTGCCTACCGACGAACTGTCGTTGACAATTGCCGTAACACTCATTGTTTCGTTCTGCATTAGAGGAATCAGATTATTTATCACCGGGGAATAAACACTGTCGGAAACCGTAACATTACTTTTCAGTTCAATATTCTGGTAAATGGCGTTTACCGTATAACTCCCTGCAAAAGAAAATTGAACTGAGGCCATGTTGCCTGTCGTTCTTAAATCCACTCCATTGGCTGGAGTAATATTCCATGCGACGTTACCACTATCAAGCGCATTATTTAATTTAAAAATAACAGGTTCGCCTTTTTTAATATCAGTTACCTTTGAAGCAGCGATAGCAGCAGTTGAAGTTTCATCTTCGATTTGACCACAAGCAACCAATAATAAACCGGTTGACAATAAAAACAATAAAAGTTTGTTGCGTTTCATAATCATAGTCTTTTAATTATTAATCTGTATATATAAATTCGAAAAAGCAAGATTTTATATACAGATGCAAATTTAACATCTATTGTTGCATTGTTATTAGTTTAGAGCCAATGCTATTAGTCTAACACTTATTCCAATTTATTTACCTTAAAAATACTTTTCCACAAAAGCCATAATCTTTAACCTCTACTTTAAGTGTATATGCACCTGCTGCTAATGCGGCTATGCTAAAGTATTGATTAACCACAGTGGGTGCCTCAATTTTAAGCATATTGTTTTCATCATACACACCTGCCGAAATTATTACCAAATCGTCCAAAATAGTTTCGCCTACTTTTATTTGATATTTTATATCAGTCCCATTTTTACTTAAAACACACGAGGCACTTGTATAAGTACTTCCAAGTTCTATCGTATCGCTAATTGCTGCTCCGAACTCATTTATTGCCTGCACGAATACTGAGTACCTCTTTGCCCCGTCCAGATTGGTTAGCGTATATGTTGTTTGATCTGCATCATCAATGCTAATAGCATTACCCAATGCCTCTCCAAAAGCTGCATAATTAATTTTATAACTCGTGACACCATCGGCATAAAAGCTAAGATCTGCAGATATGCCATCTCCATTATCAGTGCTACTCAACAATGATATTTGTGGAACGCTGGGACGAAAAGGAACATAGAATTCATAATATGCTGTATCTTGAGGTGCTTTACCTACAAATGTATAACAAGTAACTAATCCTTTCACATAGTTATTGTCCACTGCCTTTCTCTCCCATTGCTCCTCCGGAATTGTGTCGGATTTAAACTGAACCATTAGTAATTTGCCATTAGAATAGCTAATGTTATAGGTAGTTCCATCCTTTTTTATTAGATCGGCACTGAAAATTAGAGAGTCATACTTGCAATCATTTATACCAAACGAATAATTAGTTTCGGAATTTAGAATATGTTCCGTAATATTATCCGGGCTGATAATTTGCAATTCAGAAACAAGTGGTTCTTCGGTTTTGCAGCTTAACAACATGACACTAACAAATACAAACGCTAAAGTCTTTTTCATCTTTCTAATAGTTCTGAATTTATTTCAAACGGTTAAGAATTTTCTTTGTAACGAACAGTTTTCCGTTATCTTCAATCCGAATAATCACCATATCACTCCATCGCTGCATATTGAATTCATTGCCGCCGGGCATTAATACTTCGTTAAGTAAGCATACTCCCTGAAGTGAATATACTTTCAAACTTAAATTTCGGTCGAGAGGATTTGTAATATTCAAATTATTGAATGATACTTTTATATGTAAACTTTCTACATGGGAATCTTCAACAAGACCCGTCGGCATCCAGGCAACATAATTAAATTTTGGACCAAACCATAGTGTGTTTTTGTAACCATCAATCAAATTAGATGGTACATAAAGACTTACCTTGCTAACATCTACATATTCTGTAGGAGTATTAATCCACTGAGCACAAAGGGGAACTGAAGGACTTGAAATATAAATTGATTTTATGGAACTTCCAAACACACCAGTAGCCATACTCTTAATGTTTCGTAGATTTATCACTTCTAACGAATCACACTTTCTGAATGCATAATTGCCAATATATTCGATTCCTTCCGGAAGAATTATTTCTTTCAAATGAGTGCTTCCGTAAAATGCATCCCGTTGAATTGACTTTGTTGCAGGAAGAATATTGACAGTATTTGCAGTTTTACCTGCAGGATACTGAACCAAAGTCTCTCCGGATAAAGAATAAACAATCCCACTAACAGACATATATTCTGTATTCCCTTCCTCAATTATAATATCAGTTAAGCGTTTACAATTTGCAAATGACCCTTCTATATAATTAACTGACTTTGGCAAAAAGACCTGTACAAGATTATTACAACTCATAAATGCATTTAATCCAACACTTTCGCAACCGATAGGAAGTACTAGATCGGTTATACCTGTATTATAGAATGCATTAACCCCAATTGACTTAAGGGTAGACGGAAAATGAACAGACTCCAAAGCTATGCAGTTTTCAAACGCAAAAGCTTCGACTAACAACAATGGACGAGATGATTTTTCAGGAGAAGGCAAGTGGACTGTATGAAGATTCAATAAGTCCGAAAATGCATACACAGGTATAGCATCGGCAAGATATTCGCGAACATCTTCGTCAGAAGTTCCTTGGGTTATAATATCTGTACCTCCTGCTCCTTTATAAGCCTGAATATTCACTTCGCTTATATCCAGATATTGCAGATTTTTAGCAGCCTGAATGGTTTTAAAGTCGCGGGCATCTATACTGCCTGTTAACTTTAGCTTTGTAATCGTATCTGTTTTAGTTCCGGCTTGTTCTATTAATATTGACAATGTTCCGCCTGAAGATAGGTTGAATGTTGTTTGAGAAAAAACGATTGTAGTTACAATCAGATAGGCAATAAGAAATAAGAGTTTCTTAATCACGACAGATTTAATTTTTAACATATTCAACTAACAATAATAAGTTTACAGTTACTTAATCCTCCCCAATATAAATTGGATCACTTATCGTAGTACCTAAAAAGTTGGAGGCGTAAATGCAGAATGTATGACTTGTGGTCATATCTAAATCCTTAAACATCTTAGTATTTGACTTCGGATCTAACATATAATTGACATTTTCGTAATACTCATTTTCATGTAATATAATGAAATTCGTTACACCTCCACATTTAAACTCAAGCGTTATATTCTTCTCATTTGGATACCCATTATCTTCTATTAACTTTATTCTGAATAAAGAAATAGTCGGCTTTCCCCATACACTAAAAACCTTTTCAACAACAATCCGACCGTCATTTCCATTAAAGAATATACGCCCTTTTATGCGTAATCCATCGTATTGGAATAATTGGTCAGTCGGTATTTTTTCAATCAATGAACCTGACTGTATTTTGAACTCTTGACTATTTTCTTCTTTCACTATCGTGAAATAACTACTATCCTGTTTGAGAAGTTGCACTTCCCATGTGCCGATTTCCGTAGCAGATGTCAGACTGTTTTTTACTTCAAAAGTATACGATACATTATGATCAATCGTATCGTTTGCAAATTCGTTATCTACCTCCATTTGATAAGAGGCGACGGCTGGCTCTTCTGTTTTGCATGAGAGAAAAATACAAGTCACAGAAAGTAGCAAAAAAAGAAATTTCTTGTTCATTTGTAAAAATTAAGATTTGAAGTAAGAACGAAGAATGTTAACAGATATTTTATTAATTAAAAAATAAAAAGAGAAAGATGTATAAAAAACTCATTTCCCCACCCCTTGTCTATACATTCAAATGCTCACGCGGATATTTATTTGTGCATTGCTTGAAAAGCAACAAATCTATATTTCTGTATTTTTTGCTCTGACGACCAACACACGGATAAATATCCGCGCGAGCGGAGGGCTATAAAATCCACTGAAAGCATTCGAGAAACAACACTAACTCATTGTATTTTTTGCTTCTAATCAATTAATTCTTCTACAAACCTGAAAGAAGTTGATACTAGCGATAATGAAATCTCAAGTATAAATCAAAAGGAATTTATATCTTCTTTGCAATAACAATCATTTCGTCGCCAATATTCATGGCTGATAATAAATTGTATAATACATTATGACCCCAGACAACGAATTTCAATTGCCATTTAGGTTTGTCTACTTTTTTATTAAAATACTCCTGTCGTTCTGCCTGAGTAGCCTTTGTTGCACCTTGTTTTTCCCTATTCCTGTCAAAAAAAGAATACATTAAAAACAACTTTACTTCAATAGAGCTTTTAATTTTTACAACTTCAAATTCTTTATTTTCTAAGAAATGAGTAATCGTTTCCTTTGAGAAGTAATTGACATGATCCAGACCCATAGCCTGCCAGTTTTCTTTGTGCTTTTTTGCAATATAACTGTCTATCTGAGGTACCTGAATTACAATATGACCTCCATGTTTGAGCATTGCGGCGCATTTTTCCACTGCTTTGTCACAACTATCAATGTG
Organism: Paludibacter sp.; assembly: GCA_037446675.1. Lineage (GTDB taxonomy): Bacteria > Bacteroidota > Bacteroidia > Bacteroidales > Paludibacteraceae > Paludibacter. The sequence continues at coordinate 735 of JBBIID010000052.1, read as the reverse complement.
CTCTAAAACATCCCACATCGTTATAAGGTCATAATAATCTTTTTTGGGGGAATAATCGAAAAAGTCAATGCATTCTACAGGGAGTTTTAAATAATCTTTAGCATAAGTAAATGGCATTCTCGCCATTTCGATACCCGCTACATCATAACCCAGCAATCTCCCGGTATGTAAAAAATGCCCCCAGCCAACTCCCAAATCAAAAAGTTTTCCTTTCGCACAATACTTTTGAATAGTTTTGTACCTTAATTTATGTCGTTGAATTTTCAACCAGTCGTTCCCAGCAATAACAGCCTTCAACGAATCTTCGTTTTTATATTCGGAGTAATTAATTTGTTTCCTGTAATAAGGAGGGATAAACACAAAACCACATTCACGACATTGAACAATGTTTATATCGTCTTTACGAAATTTGCGTGAGAACTTGGTTTCATTATGGTTTTTGCAAACCTTACATTCTATTTCATTGAGAAATTGTTGGTCCATAAAAACAAGTATATATTTCAGATAGTTATTGCTTCAATTGTTTATTAACGATTTAGCAGTATTACTAAGGCTTACTTAGTAATACTGCTAATTGTGTCTTAGTAGTACTACTAAGACACAATTAGTAATTATTCAATAATCACCGGCAATCCTAATGTTGTTGTCCGGGGTACTTTTAGTGATGTACTTCCACCCGTAAACTGTGTGGTAACACTCAGTTCATACTCTCCTGCGGCAAGTGTGGCGGGTACA